>JBGOVD010000045.1:0-9354 GCA_041477935.1 Dissulfurispiraceae bacterium
GTCCGAGCTGAAGGAATCGGGAAGTGCTTCCTTATAAGTCGCCAGGATATTTATTGCAGGATCTAAAATTAAGAACTGAGAGGGCCACCAGACATGAAATACGGGCTCTACGCCTTCAAAAAGGTCCTCCCAAATGCTATGTTTGCCGAGGCTGAAGCGCGTCCTGCCGCTGAAACTCGGCACACGGTCTTTCGTTGGAACTCGGTTGATATTCAGCAACCCTATGCCGTCTAGCGTCGCAAGGCCGGCGCCGCCGCAAAAGCCCAGATAACTTCCACCGTTGTCTACAAAACGCCGGATCTCCTGCATGCCTTCTTCTCCGAGGGCCTTAAGCTTGTTTGAAGCCCATCCGCCCGGCACGAAGATCATGGAGTATTCGCGGAGTTTTTTGGCCCTGATGTCCTCTGACCGGACAAGATTGAACGGAAGTCCCGCTGCACTCAGAGCCTCGAAGGCTGTGAGACCCCATAAAAAAGATTCGTCCCATAGAAAGGCGCATGGTTTGATCGGATCAGAACTTGGATTCATATCCTCTCGGAGTTATCATCCGTTCGTTCCATACAAAGGTCTTCGAGTTGCCGAAGATGACGGTCGTCTGCATGTCTATGTCGTGATCAAGCACCCCGGACAGATTCGATATTGTCACCTGTTCGCCTGCGCGCATGGCTCCTTTTACTATACCGACGGGCGTTTCAGGCGTTCGATATTTACCGATGATCTCGACCGCGCGGCTAAAATGTTCGACCCGTCCCTTGCTCTTCGGATTGTACAGAACTATCACGAAATCGGCTGATGCCGCTGCATGTAAACGTTTCTCTATTAGTTCCCAGGGGGTCAACCTGTCCGACAGGCTTATGGAAGCGAAGTCATGCATCAGCGGAGCGCCGAGCCGCGAAGCAGCCGCGTTCAGGGCGGATATGCCGGGGACGATCTCCACGGAAAGCCCGGATGGACTCATCTCAGAAGCCTGCAGCCCGGAAGCGCAGAAGGGCGGAAGCCCGGATGTTTGAAGCTTTAGAGCTTCCGATCTTAATGTCTCGAATACGAGTCCTGCCATGGCGTAGATTCCCGGATCGCCGCCGCTGATGACCGAAACTCTTTTCCCGGTTAGCGCCAATTCGACAGCCTTGCGGCACCGGTCGATCTCCTTTGTCATCCCGGTCGAAAAAATCTCTTTGCCGGCTATAAGGTCGGGTATCAGATCCAGGTAGGTATCATATCCGACGATGATGTCGGATTTTTCGATCACTCTTCTGGCTCGTGGAGTGATATGTTCACTGCTGCCCGGGCCGATACCAACGACAAAAAGCCTTCCACTCTGCCGCTCCTTCTCGCGCTGATTCCCTTCCGGCTTTTTCAGCGCAACCGCAACTGTCACATTGCCGGACTTCTGCTTCGGAACGAGAGGTTTGATCGAACCGGACGCAAGCAACGCGGCCGGTTCGGCAACTGCATTGGCGCCGGTTGCCTGGAAGACGGATTCGGATTTCTTGATCCCTCTGACGGCATTAAGCTCCCCTGCTGGAAAGGACCGGAGCGGAAAACCGTATTTGGCGGCAAACTCCAGCAAACCCGGCTCGGCGGCCTTAATGTCGATAGTTGCGAGCGAGTGAATGGAGAGAAACGACAGGTTATGTTCGAGCAGGACCGTTCTCACTACATCCTCTATCTCGCTGGCCAGCGTGCCGCTGTTGCAGCCAATGCCAAGGACAAGATTCTTCGGCCTGAGGTATAGCTGGTCTTTTACGCAGGAACCGCAGATCTCGACGCGCTGTTTTTTTGTTATAAGTATGTCGGCATGTATGGGGTCTTTCTCCAACGCAAACGCAAGAGGCAGTGCGATGTCGGATTCAGAATAAACTCGCAGTGTCTCTTCATTCATCAACCTCGAGGCCACACGCGGAAGGGCGTCCCAGGTTTCGATAATAAGTCCGTTATCCTTCGCCCAGAGGTCAATAGAGGGGAGATTGTTTACATCGGATGCTGTCGTAATCACCGGCTCAGCTCCAAGCCGTAACGCGATTTCCCGTGCCAGTTCATTTGCGCCCCCCAGATGTCCACCTACGAGGCTGATGACATGACTGGCTTTTTCATCGAGAACAATCACAGCCGGGTCTGTTTTTTTATCTTTCAGCAGTGGCGCAATGGTTCTGACCACAATGCCGGTGGCCATGATAAAAACGAAAGCGCGCCGTTTTGCCCATAAGGCTTCGACAAGCGACGAGTCAAATTTCCAAACCTCGGCGCCTGGGAAAAAGTCTGCGATTCGCTTCGCAAGGGAGTGGGCCTTGTCGGTGATATGGAAGATTACCGGAGCAGCTATGTGTGTACGAATATCCACAGGCTTTCTGTTGAGGTCGTTGCTATTCAGATGCCCTCCTGTACTCATGGGTAAAAGCCTTGTCATATAGCAGGGAGGTCTTGCCTAATGATGCCTCCGAAGCCTTCATAGCTTCTCCGACGTAGATCAATGCGGTCTTGGAAATCCCCGCTTCTTTCACCTTTCCGGCGATGTCATGGAGCGTGCCCCGGATAATCTTCTGCTCCGGCCAGGTCGCCTTCTGAATCACGACGACCGGAGTATTTTCGGGATATCCCTTGAGCAACTCATCCCGAAGTGTCTCGATCATACCGACACTAAGGAATATGACCATCGTCGCTCTATGTTGTGCGAGACTACTGAGACTTTCTGTTTCCGGCACGGGAGTCTTTCCGGCCATTCGGGTAAAGATTACTGTCTGGCTTATTTCAGGAATGGTGAGTTCCTGGCCAAGTACGGCAGCTCCTGCCAGTCCTGAGGAGACCCCGGGGATTACTTCATAATTTATGCCGAGAGCTATGAGCCTTTCGATCTGTTCGGAAATGGCCCCGTAGAGGGCCGGGTCGCCGGTATGCAGCCGCGCCACATTCCTCTCATCGCGGACAGCCTTTCCCATGACCTGGATGACGTCGTCGAGGGTCATCGAGGCCGAGTCATAGATTACAGCCTTTAATCCTTCCAATAGGGCCTTGTTGACAAGACTGCCGGCATAAATGATCACATCGACGCCTTCGAGCAGCCTCTTGCCTTTGAGGGTGATCAATTCAGGATCGCCGGGACCTGCACCGATGAAATAGACCTTAGCCATGTCTCAATTTTTCCCCGGCGTATGAGTATATGTCTGCAACTGAAGCGAGCACATCATCAGTTTGAGGCAAAGTCGCGGCTATTCGGGTGATGTAGTCTCTTTCATGGAGAAGCTTGAACGATGACCGGAAATTAAGGTCGAATATCCAGGAGAGCTGCAGGATCTTGAAATCATTCAAGGTCTTCATACTTGTAAGAGAGACGACTTTCTTTTTGCGGATACATGAGAAGATATCCTCCGAATATGAAGGGACGTCCGGCAGGCCGAGGCCCACCGCTTCAGGCCTTTCTTTTTCAGGACTTTCATAGAATTCGATGAAGACCCTCCAGATATCGAGCTTGTCTGCATCGCGGATCAGTTTCAGGAAAAGGAGCGTCTCAGCGTCGGCAATGTCGGCTATGGCAAAGGCGTTGTGGAATTTCACCGCATCGATGATCACATCCTGCTCTCGCTCCGGCAGACGTTCAAGGACCTTCTGCTCTTTCAATACAGTTGCTCCGAGGAGCCCGTGGTTGACCGAGAGGCTGTCTCTGAATGTCTTGTATTGGGCAAATTGCGGAAACCGTCCGATATCATGAAAAAGGGCGACGGTCTCGGCTATCAACATCCGCCCGGAATCCAGTGACTCTTCCCGTGCCAGGGTGAGAATATTTCTGCAGACATGGCCGGTATGCACCTCTTTCAGCGTAATATTTCTTTGTTCATTCTCGTCATCCATATAAAAGGACCTGCAGAAATCTGAAAACCAGTCCTTGAAATATCGGAGATTGCCGCTATTCATGTCTTTGACAGTCTCCTGACGATTATCAGTGAAAAATAGTTTAGGTCTTCTTTCCTGACATCCTTCAAATTCCTTATCACCGCTTCTTCGCGCATGCCCGCCCTCGAAATATATGTGGCATTTCCGGCAAGACCGGCCGCGGTCAAAGATTTCACGATCTCATCGAAAACCCTGTATACTTTCATGAGGACGATGGTATCGAATTCTGATGTCATCCTGCTCAGGTCCCCGGCATAAGTCGCCGGTACGATGGCTATCTTTTCGTCTGCAAGACCCAGCGAGAGGCCTGCAAGTGCTGCCGCTGCCGTGATGGATGAGACACCAGGCACTATTTCGATAAGCATCCCTGGTGCCAGTTTCAGGAGACGGTCATATAAATAGAAGAAGGTGCTGTATATCGTGGGGTCGCCGATAGTGATGAAGGCGACATCTATTCCCTGTTTCAGCCTCTTGAAGATATTGACGATCGTCTCATTCCAGCTATCTTCAAGTTCGTCGTCTTTAGCTTCGGCGCGCGATTTTGTTTTTTTCATCGGAAAGAAGGCCTCGATAATCTCTTTGCCCTTGAGATCGACCACGCCTTCTGCTATCGAAAGTGCCAGGCTGCTGCCTTCCTCCCGCCCCCTGGGAACGCAGACGCAGGGCACTTGGTTGAGTATCCGAACAGCCTTCAGCGTAAGCAGCTCCGGATCACCGGGACCGACACCGACGACGTATAACGTTCCTGTCATGATTGTTTATCCAAGAGGAGGACCTCTATCCCTTATAGATTGATCTTATATGATGGTTTACATGCGATTTTTTGTCAACAGACCGGCAAAAGAAAGGTAGAATTTGGCAACCTGCCGGTGTTTTGATATATTTTCAGTGGTAGCGAAGATTGCAGGAGGATCATACCGTGACAGACCACTCAACGACATCACATCTGCCTCTCGATCATGAGAGCATATCTTCCACAGTTCGTTGACTGATATGGCATATGGTGATAAGATCATCCATAGGAGGCGCGCATGAGAATTATTGTCTTACTTTTGGCAATCGCCATAGCTACCCAGGCATTAGGAGCTGAAAGAGCATACAGGGAGTTGAACCCTAATCCGAATGGATCATTTCATATTGATAATAAAGGATTCAATAAAAAACAGACTCAGAATATCGACCCTCTAATCAATAGAGCTCACGAAATTATGGATGGTAATAATTTCGACAAGGGAAAATGCTCGGAAATGAAAGAAATATCATCGAAGCTCCAGACCTTCTGGATTAACGCCGCTTATGAAGATCGCAAGAGGATAGATGATGTGCGAACCGCTACTGAAAGAAAGTGTGGAAAAATATGAATCCTGTTGAGCTTTACAAGAAACTGCCAAGGTCAAACTGTGGAGAGTGCAGGCAAAAGGCATGCATGCCCTTTGCCTTTGCCCTTTTGAAGGGAGAGGCCGACCTGTCGGAATGTCCCCGTCTGGCTGCCGCAGAGAAGGTTGCTATAGCGGCTTCGCTTACTAAATTCGATTGGCGTGAGGACCTTATAACGAACTTGAAGGAAGACATAAAGAAGATACGTCTCGATGAGGCTTCACAAAATCTGGGAGCAGAGTATAGTGACGGGAAGATCTATTTTAAATGTTTTGGAAGGGATGTTTCAGTTGGTCAGGACGGAGAGATAGAGTCGTCAAAAGAACTGACTCCATGGCTGAGGATGCTGGTTCTCTTTTATATCAGGAATGGTGGCTGCAGCGGCATGTCCGGCAAATGGGTCCTGCACAACGAACTGAAAGCCGGGATGATGAAACATAAGGCCTTCCGCCGCGACTGCGAGGATCCGCTCAGGGAACTGTTCGACCGGCATTTTGATCAGGCTGCAAGCATTCTTGATGAGTGCGCCACAAGCCGTCCCGAAGAATTCGCAACGAGGAATGCATGGGTGGTCACAGTTTTTCCGCGGTTGCCGGTCCTGCTGCTTTATTGGCCGAGCGATAACGAATTCGATTCGCAGGTGATCATCCGCTTCGACTCATCTGCCGACAGATGCTTCGACGCGGAACAATTGATCTTCCTGGTCGAAGAGCTGATAAAGGACATCGAAGCATCTCTCTGATTTATATCACCATGAACGGGCCCATTGTCATCGCGCTACAAATGTTATTTTTTCGATTCCTCAACCTTCTTAAGCCGGTTTTGCACGAAGGCGTCGCGCATCGCCACATAAGGATCGATGGCCGCATCCTTGAAGGACTCGTAATCGCCGATCTTGAAGGATGTGTCGTTAACCCTTTCGTGTGCGGAGATTCCAGCCTTTTCTCCGAAGGTCAGGTTGGAGCTTGGCACATAGGTCAGCGGGTGCATGAATTGATCGCCTGCGGTACCGATGCCCTCACGAATCGATGAAGGCCCGAAGACAGGTAAGACCAGATATATCCCGTGCCCCAGCCCGTAATGACCCAATGTCTGGCCGAAATCGGCCTCTTGTTTCTTAATTCCGAGGGCTTCGCTCGCCATATCGCCCATGCCGCCGACCCCGGCAAAGGAATTGAATACAAACCTTATGAGCTCATTTCCGGCTGCCTTGAGCCTGAGCTGAAAAAGGTTGTTCAGTATCCTGGACGGCGCCCATAGATTGTCGTAAACATTGCTGATCGCAAATCTGAAATCTTCAGGGACGATGTGAGAATATACCTGGGTTACAGGTTTGACTCCCCAGAAGTACAACTTGTCGTTAAAATGGTACATCGCCTTGTTCACAGGGGCAAGCGGGTCGGCTATTGAGGGCGACTCAGATTCGCCCTCATCAGGAACATATTCACTTTCAGCCTGTACCGTCTCGTGTGCCGCCTTTTTATCTTCAGTTGTGTTCTGCTGTGTCAGCGCTATCATTGTTTCATCTGCGCGGGCCTGGGCGGCGAACGTCGGCGCAGTCTCGCGGGATAACGTCTGGACGGGGTCTGCCAGGGCAGCCCGCGATATTTTATGCAAGGCTTCATTCATGTCAGGCGAGGATTGCGAATCCATGAAAATCCATGGGCCGTGTGACTGAGCCGCATCCTGGTTAGGCGGTGACGTGTCAGCTTTGAGCAGGGCCGGATTAAGCATAAGAACAGAAACCAGTATGAAAATATTTACAATTTTCATGGACATCTCCTTTGGTTGTTTCATCATGAGCAGATCAGGCCTTGCTCACTTTTTTTCTGAGGGTCTCCAGCAGTGATTCCGGCGGTTTGTTCAGGAGGATCTCCCTGAACTGGGTGCGGTAATTATTGATGAGACTTACCCCTTCGATAACGACATCGTAGACCCGCCATCCGTCAGCTTTCAGAATCACCCGATAGTTAATCGGGATCTCGGCGGTCTTTCTAAGGACCGTGCTCCGGACCTCAACCGTTTTGTCGGTTAGCGGGACCTCTTTGCTGAAGACTATCTTTTCATTGGTATACGCCAATATTTTGTCGGAGTAGGTATCAGAAAGGAGAGTCTTATAAAGATTAATAAACTCCTTTTGCTGGGCGGGACTGAACTTGCTCCAGTTCTGGGCCAAAGTCCTTTTTGATAGTTCGGCAAAATCAAACATCTCATCCGCAATGGCTCGTATCTTGACCTTCTTGGCCGACTCGGCCTTGAGAGACGAATCTCGCAGCACCTCCAGCACCTTATCAACATGGCTCTGTACGGCGTCTAAGGAAGCCCCTGCGAAGGCAGAGAACGGCAAGAGCAGGCACATGACGAGTGTCAGTATAACAACGTTTCTTTTCATCATTTCCTCCGAAAATATCATTTAGTTTCCTTTTTATCGTCCTTCTTTATATCTCCAAATGCGTATTTGCTGATCAGTTCCTCTATATCAATGGCGGAGTTGGTCTCGGAAATTCTCCCTCCAGGCTTCAGTATCTCACCGCTGCCTCCAGGAGAGATATTGATGAACTTATCTCCGATAAAACCGGCGGTTTTAATTGATGCTCCAGCGTCATCGTATAACTTAATGCCATTCCTGATCTTCATTTCTACCACGGCCGCCTGTTTCTCCTGATCTATGCTCAGTTTTTCCACCCTTCCGACCTCGATTCCATCAATCTCGATAATATTGCCGACCCGCAAGCCTGATACTGAAGTGAAAGTCGCATAGAGAGAATAGTATTTGTCACCGAAAAGAGAGACCTTGCCGAGTTTTACGGTCATGTATGCCACGCAGATAAGGCCGATGACCACAAAGATGCCGACGACCGTTTCTATCGAGTATTTTTTCATTGAATTCTAAACCCCCTTTCCGCACTGATATATTGCGATTATCTTCTGATTCGCCTCAGCTTTTTTCATAATATGTTCAATGTCGTCAGCGGAGTTGCCTTCTGCTATACCGGCAGAAACCGATATCTCGAAGCATGCGTCGTCACCCATTCTTTTGCAGGCTGAGGCCTGGATCTCCGGGAGTGTCTTTAGCTGGAGACCCTGAGAAAAATCACCAACTAATTTCTCGGCTTCCTCAATGCCTATGTGCGGCAGAATGGTAAGGATCCTGTCTCTGCTGTGACGCGCTGAGAATCCTCCCAGCGGGCCTAAATATATGTTTATGTACTCTCCGAGGGCTTTTAGGACTTCCAATACGGCCTGTGGTCCCAGTGCATCCGCAGGATGTTCACAATGGACGCCAAAAAGCACCGCCGAGATTGTGGTGTCGACACGTCCGCCGCCTAGCGTCAGGGCATACCTGGACCTGAACATCTCCTTGGGAAGCAGCCCTGTAAGCTCGTCCCGGAGTCCGGCGAGGCTCTGCAGGAATTCATCGATCATGGGATGTTTCAGTCTTGTCAACTCATCATAAGTACCGTTAAAAGCGATCTTCCCTTCCCATAGCAGGAGAATCCGGTCGGAGATGAAGAAGACGTCGGGGATGTCGTGGCTGATGAGGATGGCGGTGAACCCGAACTGTTTTCGGTAGTGGGCAATCATACTCAGGATAATGTTTTTTCTGATAGGGTCCTGGCCGGTTGTAGGCTCGTCGAATAGCACTATGGTCGGGTCCGTTACGAGTGCCCGGGCCAGTGCCACCCGCTTCTGCATCCCGCCGGAGAGTTCCGAGGGATACTTGAGAAGGGCGTCCGCGAGTTCCATCTGTTCGCTCCTCGACATCACCTTTTGTTCGATCTCTTTCTTGCCCATATTCGTGGTCTGCCTGAGCGGCAGTGCTATGTTTTCAAAAACCGACATGGAATCGAACAGGGCATTATTCTGGAACATATAGCTTATCTTACTGCGGTATCCGTCCCATTCGCGCTTCTTCATCTCACGGACCGGCTTTCCTCTGAAGAGTATGCTCCCCTCATCCGGCGAGAGCAAGCCGATGATGTTTTTAAGGAGGACGCTCTTGCCGCTGCCGCTCTTTCCGATAATCGTTGTAATCTGGTTCTCATAAATAGAGAGATTTGCCTTGTCGAGGATAATCTTTTCGTCAAA
>JBGOVD010000152.1:0-5622 GCA_041477935.1 Dissulfurispiraceae bacterium
GCATCCGCCGAGGCGGACTGCCCCTACAGATAATTAGGATTCTTAACCCCTCCTGGCCTCCCCTTTCCGCCTCAGGCGGATTAAGTGGAGGGACATCCCCCCTCTTGGGTTAAGAGGGGAAGGGGGAGTTACTCTCAGGAGTTCATGAATGTAGGTATCATTATGAGACTAGTAGCAATTGATCAGAAAGGGACAGAATATGATTCATTCAAAGGAATATTTCGGGACTTCTATTAAACAAAGATGCTCTCGGCTGGCTATTGCAGGTACAGCACTTATACTGTTGACCGGGTGTACAGTGGGTCCGAATTACGTTAAGCCGTCAGTCGAAACGCCTACCGCTTACAAGGAAATAGGTGACGGGACAAGCTGGAAGATTGCTGAGCCGGGGGATGAACACATCCGCGGGGCGTGGTGGGAGCTATTCGGCGATACTCAGCTGAGTGCGCTCGAAGAGCAGGTCGCGATCTCGAACCAGAACATTGCGGTAGCTGAAGCACAGTACAGGCAAGCGCTTGCCCTGGTACAGGCTTCCCGTGCGGGTTATTTCCCTACGGTTACGCTCGGGCCTTCATATACGCGCTCGCGCAGACCTGTCGGGGCTGGTGGGGCCGTGAGATCGTCGGTCATCACTTCCGACTACTTGGCAAGCGGGCAGGCGTCGTGGGAACCCGATATCTGGGGCAAGGTCCGTCGCACTGTCGAGGGCAGTGAGGCGAACGCACAGGCGAGCGCGGCAGACCTTGAAGCGGTCCGCCTCAGCGTCCAGGCCGAACTTGCACAGGACTACTTTCAGTTGCGTACGCTGGATGCGCAAAGACAGCTCTTTAATTCAACGGTTGCTGCTTACCGGACATTCCTAGAGATGACAAAGAACCGCTACGCGAGCGGAGTCGCATCAAGGTCCGACGTTCTTCAGGCCGAGACGCAGCTCAAGACAGCCGAGGCGCAGGCAATCGATATCGGGGTGCTGCGCTCTCAGTTGGAGCATGCCATAGCATTGCTCGTTGGAAAGCCCGCATCAGTCTTTTCAATTGCGGTGTCTCCGCTTTCGGCGACACCGCCGCCCATACCCGCAGGCGTACCTTCCGTGCTTCTCGAACGCAGGCCGGATATCGCAGCGGCCGAGAGACGCGCTGCGGCTGCAAACGCCCAGATAGGGGTGGCCCAGGCGGCATATTATCCGAACATTACGCTGACGGCGTCAGGCGGATTTGAAGCCGCACATCTATACAGGTGGCTTACATGGCCAAACCGATTGTGGTCCGTCGGGACGACGGTCCTGGAGACCGTATTCGACGGCGGACTGAGGGGAGCGCAGACCGAGCAGGCAAGGGCGGCTTACGACGCCAATGCAGCGTCCTATCGGCAGACAGTTCTCACCGGATTTCAAGAGGTGGAAGACAATCTTGCGGCGCTTCGCATCCTTGAGGAAGAGGCACGGGTGCAGGAGGAAGCGGTAAATGCTGCGCGGCAATCGGTAATCGTCAGCACTAACCAGTACAAGGCCGGCACCGTAAGTTACCTGGACGTTGTCACGGTCCAGACAATCGCGCTGAATAATGAACGGACGGCAATAGACATACTCGGACGGCGCATGACCGCCGGCGTGCTGCTCATCAAGGCGCTGGGCGGCGGATGGGACACTGTTGGATTAAGCGCCAGATAACTCTACCAAGACATAAATAGGCCTCTTGCCGTCATTCTCCGACTTGATCGGAGAATCCATTGGCATTTATATAAACATGGATTCCCGCCTTCGCCAACAGTAGGTGCCTTAAGCACGGGAATGACAAGAAATGTGACTTTCAAACATTTTACTTTTTAAAAGGACTTCTTGCCTGATTCCCACAAAAGAATAGCCGTCTTCTTTGCGCTGCCCCAGTGGTAGCCGCCGATCGCTCCGGTTTTCCGGATGACCCTGTGACACGGAATCAGAAAGGCGACAGGGTTATGTGCAACGGCGTTAGCGACGGCTCGTACAGCCTTCGGTTTGCCTATAGAAGCCGCAAGGGCCTCATATGAAACGACAGCACCCTGTGGTATCTTCAGCAGCGCCTCCCAGACCTTGATCTGAAAATTGGTCCCTTTCACGTACACGGATGGTCGGGATTTACGCGACCGGCCGCCGAACAGCTTATCGATAAATTCCTTTGAAGACTTCTGGTCCTCAACGATCTGCGCGTTCTTCCATTGTTTTTTCAATCCGGCAACGGCCGCATCGCTATCACTCTTTCCGATAAATTCAAGGCTGCAAATGCCTTTGTCCGTATGCGCGATGAAGCATTCTCCAAAGGGGCTCGAATGAAAACCGTAACGGATAGTGAGGGCCTCTCCCTGCCTCCGGAATTCTCCCGGTGTCACCGCATCCATATTTACAAACAGGTCATGAAGACGGCTCATGCTTGAGAGGCCGCTCTCATAGGCCACATCGACAAGGCCTTGCGGACTTTTCAAGAGCTCTTTTGCATGAACAGAGGTTACGAACTGAAGGAAACGTTTAGGACTGATCCCTGCCCAGCGTTTAAACAGGCGCTGGAAATGGTGTTCGCTCAAGCCGATCGCTCCGGCAATATCCCGAAGAGCCGGCTGGCTCCGAAAATTATTCTCTATGAAAAGGATCGCGCGCTCGATGCGCTGGTAATCATTCTGCAAATCTTTCACCGAACACCTCCTGCTGTCATCATAACTGATGGCGGCAACAGGATCAATCCGATTCTTGCTGCGGAAATTCCAGGCAGTTTCGTACGTGCATGACGATTTGGTTCGAACGCCAGACAGATCCACTGTAGATAACTGGCACAGTGTGGCAAAGACCTCGACCTCTCAGGTCTCAAGTACACCTGCTATGCATCCGGAAATATCGAGATCCACTCTTTGGGGCTGCTCATCGAATTCAGCGGGACGCTGTAGGACATCAAATTTGCAGTGCATGACCGGAATAATTGAGTATGGTGTCCCCAGGATCCCCAGGATCTGAATTATATCGACGAGGAGGGCACTGCCGACTATTGAGTGCCTGTGCCCTTCCCTGTTTGGCTTACGGATTGCTTTTTAGCTCCGGCTTTAACAATTTCCTCCACGACCAGCTGTAGCCGTTTGATTGCAGCGTCATAGCCGTGATCTTCGGCCATCTGCCCCGCAACAAGCTCTAGCATGAACTTGTATCCATTGAGTCCACCGCCTGCAGTCTTCGTATTGGTGGCCTTAATAAGCAAGTCCAAAGCAGATGAAATAATCTTTATGTCTCCAGACTGCGTCGCACGACAACCTGAACAGAGAATTTGCTTTTCGCATGCTATAGTATCGTTGATAGTCACCACGCAGTCACTTTTTACTTCTCCGCATTGTGCACAGATTCTTTCCATTTATCCTCCTTATTTACCTGTATTCTTCAACATTAAGACAGAAGTATTTCACTCAATATCACTTACTTAACATTACATAGAAAGCAGCCTCAGTCCTTTTGGCCAAGAAACCTCTTGAACTTCTCTATCTCCTCATGAGTCATCTCGATCGCCTTCATAGGCACCTCGCCCGATACCTCGGCCATGACCTTCCACATTTCCGTCCTGACCAATCCGTATGTGTCGACGAATGACTGCAGACTCGAGTCAAGTTGAGGGACGAGCTTCCTTATATCTGCAGCCGCCTCGTCGATCCTGTTTAGCAGAGAGAACGCAGTGCCTCGGGCCAGCAGTGCCAGACTGAAGCCGGCCTTCAGGTCCAGTGCTTTGTTAAAATCAAGTATGGCAGCCTCGTTCCGACCAGACATCATTGCAGCCATGCCTCTGTAGAAATAAGCCCGGGGGTTGTCAATCTTCAGCAGCACTGCCTTACCGAAATCCTCTGCCGCCTTATCGGTTGCCTCAATCCTCAAATAGGCGACGCCCCTGCTCAGATGAATTATGAACGGATCGTATCCAGCATCGAGAGCCTTAGTGAAAGACTCAATGCTGCCTTTGAGGTTACCTTCAATGAAAAGTATCTGTGCATCTTCAAAAAGCTCTTTTGCCGTCACGGTATCCTCCATGGGAAAATGTTAGTTTGCGATACTCTTGTTATACCAAGGAGTATAGCCAACTCTTTTCTTCTCCTTTAATTAAAATATCCCCTTGACTGCATAGTCTAAGAAACGTCAGATGCTGAGTATCAAAATAAACCTTCGGAAGCCTTGCAACGCAAGTAGCAACGTCCCTCTCTTCTCATCCTAAATGCACGTTTGCATGCCTGACCCCGAGGTCTGACTCCGAGGTCTGACTCGATGCCGCCCCTCGTTATTATTCAGGATCATCAATGATACAGCTCTCGTATCTTCAGAAGTTTTGAGCTATTAGCCGGGCCTCTTTCCGCGCAGATTCCATGATATCCTGCTTCTGACGGGGTTCGGCCATGAGCATCGGTTCGACGACTATCTGCTTAATATCCGTAAACCCGATAAAGCCGAGTAACAGTCGAAAGTAGGGTATCTGGAAATCGTAAGACATCTCGGGCGTACCCTTTGGATAAGAGGCTCCTCGGGCACACGCTATCGCGACCGGTTTGCCTGTCACCATGCCCTTATAGCCTTCCGCCGAGGAGTAAGAAAACGTATAGGACGGCTGGATAAGTATATCCATATAATGCTTCAACTTGTATGGGATACCGAAATTCCACATGGGCATCGAAAAAAGGTACTTGTCGGCTGATTTGAAGTCGGCGATTATCCGCTCGACCGCCTTCCATGCCTTCTCCTCAGCAGGGGTCTTTTGCTGGCCATGAAGGATTGAGTATTTAGCGTTGACTGTATCACCGTCAAAAGGCGGCAGATCTGTCTCCCAGAGATCTATCGTATCAATGACATCGCCCTGATGCGAAGCCTTGTAGGTATCAATAAAGGCCTTGGCAACTTCGATGGACGCTGATCGGTCTTTTCTTGGCGATGCCTCGATGTAAAGTAAACGAGCCATAAATATTCTCCTTTTGAGACAATTATCATGATAGTCCGGAATCTTATATTGTAAGTATAACAATAGATGGCAGACCGCCAAAGGTGGGGCTATTCCCACCTTAGCCTTGGAATAAAAAAAGACGACGACTCTAAATTTTTTTCAGCTCATCGGTCCTGATCGGCAGCGACCGGTCAGGAAAAATGGGGTCAGGTCTTGTAAAATCATATTCCAGCCCGATCCCACCGTGTCGCAACATTTTTTTGAAACGCAAGTTACTGGGACGCGGCAGTCCCGGCACTTTAATTTACAATAGTTAAATTTCAGAATAATGTGCTACTATTTTCGCAGATGAATAGAAACTAAATATTAAATCGTTGGTCGGATAACATTCCGTTTCAGATGTCATTCTGATCGGGATAATTACTATTTTTTATTCATCAGGCATCAGGAGGCACTAAATGAAACTTTACCCGTTATTTCTGCTCATGGCTGCGGCGACTGTTTTCAGTCCGGGGCCTGGTGTTGTCATGACCCTCACAAACTCACTTCGCGACGGAATGAAGGAAACATTCGGCGGGATTCTAGGCATTTCCTTTGGTGCATTTGTGGTTGCAGCCATATCCGCTACTAGCCTTGGGGTCGTGTTGGCGGCCTCTGCCATTGCATTCACAATACTTAAGTTTGTTGGCGC
>JBGOVD010000337.1:0-3284 GCA_041477935.1 Dissulfurispiraceae bacterium
CAAAGATCGGCTTTTGAGTATAGGTTCTTTCAGGCTACTTCTTCTCTTGCCAAGGACGTTCTTTTTAGCTCATTAATGCCTTTCCCTAATAAAATGCCGCCAGGGCGTCCATTATCTTTTACATCTGAGTTGACATATCGTTCTCAATGCCATACCATAAAGTAAGGATAATATAATAAGTAAGGAGATCACTGTCATGCCAGCTTCGACGATTACATCAAAGGGACAGACGACGATCCCGAAGGAGATTCGGGACCACCTGCATCTTAAGCCGGGAGACAAGGTGGACTTTGTTGTTGAAGAGGACGGCCGGGTTTCGATGGAGCCATCTACCATAGACATCGGAGATCTTAAAGGCATTCTTCACAGACCCGGCATGAAAGCGTTATCCGATGCTGATATCAAGGCAGCTGTAAAAAAACGGTTCAAAGCCAAGAGATGATTATAGGGCTTGATACCAATGTGCTTGTGCGCTTTTTTGTCATGGATGATGCGCAACAGGCCGAAAAAGCGTCGTCATACATTAAGCGGATTATTGCTGAGGGCGGCAACTGTTTTATCAACCTGATTGTAATTTGCGAGATGGTCTGGGTACTCGAATCGGCATATGGGTACAAAAAACAGGACATTGCCGGTTTGCTCGAAAAGATGCTCGCAACCAGGCAATTCGACATCGAGTCAAAAGACGTTATACGTCAGGCAGTGAACGACTATAAGAACGGCAACGCTGATATTGAGGATTATCTTATCGGCAGAGTGAATCATCATAATGGCTGCAGCCGTACGATCACATTCGATCGCGGTCTGCGAAACTCAAGCCTCTTTGAAATATTACGCTGAAATCTGCGAGACAATAAGGAAAATTATTAGAGGTTAGCATACCTAATAATTATGTCGATCTTGACCCCTGGAGGTAATAAATGCGCCAGCTTGCAATCTTTTGTGCGATCATGGTTTGTCTCTTTTTATCCGGATGCATCCAAAACGATACGGTCATACACGTCAAACCTGACGGCAGCGGCACTATCGAAGAGACCGTAGCTCTCTCCAATGCATTGGTAGAATCTTTGCAGAACATGGCAAAAGGGTTTACTGAAGGTGTCGCCGATGCCAATGCTGATGCTAAAGCTGATGCTGATATCAAAGACAAGGCTGATACCAAAGCTAATGCAGAAGTTCCGGACCCTTTTCAGACGATGATGAAGGATGCCCGGTCGCGGGAGACACAATATGGCCCGGACGTGAAGTTTGTTTCGGCGACTCCGGTGAAGACGGAAACAATGAGCGGTTACAAGGCCATATATGCATTCAAGGATATCAATACTCTCAGAATCAATCAGAATCCGAAAAGCAAGACAGGAATGCCTGCTGACAGCAATGATGAATCTCAGAAAAAGAAAGAGGAAGAGATAATTCGATTTAAATTTGTAAAGGGGCTTGTCTCGACCCTTACTGTTACAATGCCTGAGAAAACAAAGGATGATAAGGCTGCCGATGACGTCAAGCAGGACAAGCCGCAGGAGAAGACCGAGGCGGACCCGAACTCGGCGGAGATGATGAAGGCGTTCTTTAAAGACATGAGCATGAAGCTCGTCCTTGATATCGACGGCACAATTGTTGATACGAATGCCACTTATCGGGACAAGTCGCAACTCACCCTGTTCGATATACACTTCGGCAAGATCATCGAAAACGAGAAGGCCTTCGGGAAGGTGAATGCTGTTCAGCCCAAGACGATGGAGGAGATGAAAGAGTTGATAAAAGGCATAGAAGGCTTGAAAATAGAGATGGAGAATCCGGTCGTAGTGTCATTTAAGTAGACCACTGACTCGCTCCCATGTCATCAGGCATGTGTTCAGAGCAAAACATCGACAAGAAGCAGTTCGGCCTCGCCAGCGGTGGACATATGTACATTCATTGCTCCAGTGACTTGTGCCGCTCCGAGGACAGGGATTCTGTTGCCGTTTGCTTCCACGGGGTCTCCTTCCAGCACATACACATATAATCCACGACCTTCTTTCAAGGAGTGCTCTGCGCTATGCCCTTTCTGGAGATAGCACGAATACACCCGCGCATCGGAACGAATGGAAAGTGCATCTGCATGCTCCTTAGAGACGAGCGGAAGAAGCCTGTTCGTCCTCTCTTTTTTCTCAACTGACTTTTGCTCTACGGAAGGCGACAGGTCCGGTTCAGAGGGAATGAACCACATCTGGATGAATCGCATCGGAATGTCGGGCCTGTTATTGATCTCCGAGTGCATCATGCCCTTGCCCACTGTCGTATGCTGTACCCATCCTTTCTTTAGGATATCCCCTTTGCCGCGCTGGTCGGCGTGGCGGAATTCACCTTCTGCGCAATAGGTGACGACCTCGATGTCATGATGGGGATGGAGCGGCCAGACAGCGCCGGGAGATAGGGTGTCGTCATTGAAGACACGCAGCGTGCCGAATTGCATGTGTTGGGGGTCGTAGTTTTCACCAAAAGAGAAGTGCCAGCGGCCGTGAAAGGTGCCGTTCACTATTTCGCCGCGGATCTGATAAATACTTTCAGGCTCGCGTATGAGGATCTGAGGTTTTGCTCCGGATATTTTATGATCGGCCATGTGTATGCTCCTTGTCGAACGCTAAGTGTCCGATGACGTTCATACTTCCAATGTAACACTCCAGGAGATAGTGTCAAGTTCATCGCCCGTGCGGAGGCATCATAGCAGGCACATTAAATGACCTTGTCTGCGCTATACTAACAGGATGGAACAAAGGGATTATTACAAGGTGTTGGAAGTGGGGGAGACCGCCGGCGCTGATGAGATAAAGAAGGCTTATCGTAACCTCGCCTTCCGTTATCATCCGGACAGAAACGCCGGCAGCGAAGAGATGATGAAGACAATCAACGAAGCCTATGCTGTCCTTTCAAACCCCGTAAAGAAGAGTGAATACGATTCACTGAGACAACAGTACGGTTCCTCTGCAAGGGACCAGTTCAGACAGCATTATACCGATCAGGATATCTTTCGGGATTCCGATATAAGCCAGATATTCGAAGAGTTCAGCAAGATATTCGGCTTCAGAAGCCCACAGGATATATTCAGCCGAAACGGTTTTTACGGTCCGAATTACAGAACGTACGAATTCAAGGCGCCGGGCGGAACCGGAAGAGGATTTTTCTTCTACAGGCCGATGAGAAATGTCTATCAGGAAGGTCTGAAGCTGCCCCCTGATCAGACGCGTCAGGCGGCAGGCATAGGGCAGCGTATGACTTCAAGCATCGGACTTAAGATATTGACC
>JBGOVD010000257.1:0-4142 GCA_041477935.1 Dissulfurispiraceae bacterium
CTCGTTCAGCCATCCACCGTCTTTGTCCTTCAGGAAGTAGTTGACCGAAAATATCAGCGGAGCCTTTTTCAGCCCGGTGCCGAAATCGAGGTTCATCTGGATGTACCTGCCGACAGGTACCGAGAGAAAGTCGAGATTGGCCATGGGATTGATCTCCCTGACCCCTTCCTTACCGAGCGTAGCCGCCGTAGTCTCCGACTCCAGGCCTGCGCCTTTGGTAATAATACCGTGGACCCAGTCGAAGGCCTCTTCAACCGGCACGCAGGTGTCTGAATCCCTGCCGCCGTAAACCATCCCTCCGATTTCGAATCCTTCGGGATCGTCAAGCCGCGGATCGACATTATCGAGACAATTGAGACTGAGAGTAAACCGGGCGTTGGGATGAGACGGCGGGACATCCTTGCCTGCCGCATCTTTTTTCCCGACATTCCATTCACCGGAATAGTTCCTGCCTTTCTGCGGCGATTCGACACCTTTGTCGATCCAGTGTACGCCGCCGGCATCAGTCACCAGCACATTCGAGAAAATTATCTCCCCGGGTGAGTTGAGCGCCTTCCACAAAAGTGGATCGTCCTTGGCGTTGACGCCCTGGATTATGCCGAACATGCCGCGTTCCGCATTGGCAGCGCGCACCTCGCTCTCGCCCCTCCGCAGATAGGCGATGTCGTCTCCGACGATGCTCTCTCCCTCCAGCATAGCAGTGGAGGTCTTGCCGCACATCGAGGGATAGGCGCCGGTAAAGTAGGTCGTCCTTTCGCGCGGACCGCGAATGCCCAGGACCAGCATATGTTCTGTAAGCCAGTCTTCGGTTGAAGCCTTGAGGATCGCCAGGCGCATGGCAAGCTTTTTAAGTCCGATCGAGTTGCCGCCGTACTGGGTGTTGGTACTGTAAACAGTGTCGTGGTAAAGATCGATATAAATCCGCCTCTTATCGAGGTTCTTGCTGACCTTTCGTTCATCTACCTCGCCCTGTGAATGCACAAACTTGAAGAATTCCGGGAGAGAGCTGCTGTCCGCGCGTCTTATAAACTCCTGGTAGCCGGGCCGGTATAGCAGAAACTCGTTATGAATAACGTAACTGGAATCGGTAAGCTGTACGCACGGTATTGTAAACGGAGAGTTTGCGGGGCCCAGACAGAAGAACGAGATGAAGAGCTTGCGTCCCTTCATGATATCTTTGAGGATCTGATGCACCTCTTCGCATCCCTCGTCGCGGTCTTTGGTGTCGATTGCCGGACCGAGATCAAGGCCTTTCGGCACCAGAATTCTCGTATTCTTTTTGTCACGCCCCTGGTCGCCGCTGTTGTCGAAATGACATGTATGGCCTTTGAAGGCCAGCCCGCCCTCTTCGCCTGCTTCTATCGCCGTCTTCCTGATATACTCGATGGACTCTTCACTGTCGTCATTTACGAAGACAGTGTCCGGATTGCAGTGCTCGATATATTTGGCAATAAACTTATGCAATGTCGGACTATTGACCTTCAACAACTTCTGGTAATTCACCTCGTCGAGACGGCTTTTTAATGTGACAACAGCGACGTCGTCCATGTGTCCTCCATATGCTAGCGGTTGATTATTTGATTATACAATATAGATGGTCCATATTAAGTGCTATAATAAACATTCATTTTATAGTCCAAAAAATGTAATAATATGGTCTTATGTTCAAGAAAGTCTTAATCGCCAACAGGGGCGAGATCGCCCTTAGGATCATCCGGGCCTGCAAGGAACTCGGAATGAGGACCGTCGCCATCCATTCCGAGGCGGACTCGACTGCCCGCTATGTGAAGAAGGCAGATGAAGGCTATCTTGTCGGACCGGGACCAGTCGGCGGCTATCTCAACATTTACGGCATCGTTGACCTTGCGAAACAGGTGGGCGCCGACGCCATCCATCCCGGATACGGGTTTCTTGCCGAAAATGCCGACTTTGCAAAGGCATGTGCCGATGCCGGTATTACTTTCATCGGACCGTCTCCGCGCGCCATGAGAGAGATGGGCCTTAAGATACAGGCGCGGAACAAGATGAAAGAGATCGGGGTGCCGGTCGTTCCCGGATCGGAAGCCATAAGGGACCTGAAGCAGGCACTGAAGGCGGCTAAAGAGATAGGCTATCCTGTCATGATGAAGGCATCTGCAGGCGGTGGCGGCAGGGGACTCAGGGTATGCCGGAGCGATGCAGAGATCAGGAGGCAGATGCCGATTGCCCAGTCGGAGGCCCTGAAGGCCTTTGGAAACGACAGCGTCTTCATCGAAAAATTTATCGAAGAGCCGCACCATATTGAATTCCAGATAGTGGCCGACAAATTCGGCACTATCGTACACCTCGGCGAGCGCGACTGCTCGATCCAGAGGAGGCACCAAAAACTGATCGAGATCGCTCCATCCCTAATACTCGATGAAGCTCTCAGACAAAAGATGGGCGAAGCCGCAGTCAGGGCTGCTAGATCAGTTGATTATGACAGCATAGGAACTGTAGAGTTCCTTGTTGATAGAGAAAGGAACTTCTATTTCCTCGAAATGAACACGAGGATACAGGTGGAACACACAATCACCGAAGAGATCACCGGAATAGACCTTGTCCAGACGATGATCAGATCCGCAGCCGGTGAGAAGCTCTCTTTCACACAGGAAGAGGTCTCTCTCACCGGTTACGCGATTCAATGCAGGATCAATGCTGAAGACCCTTTGAACGATTTTTTGCCCGATACCGGCACCGTCACTTCCTATTACTCTCCGGGAGGATTCGGCGTAAGGATCGACGGCCATGTATATAGAGGTTACACAGTCCCGCCCTATTACGACTCGATGCTCCTGAAGCAGATCGTTTGGGGAAGGACCTGGGAAGAAGCTGTAAACAGGATGCGGCGCTGCCTTGGTGAGTATGTCATCCGCGGGATCAAGACTACGATTCCATTTTACATCCGAGTCATGGAGGATAGAGTATTCAGGAGCGGCCAATTCACGACGGGTTATGTGCAGGAGCGACTGCCGCTCTTGCTATACTTGCAGGACCGCGACCCCATGGACCTTGTAGTAAGCATAGCCGCAGCCATAGTGGCGCACAGCAAATTATAGATGGACATTTCAGGTGCGCGTCATACCGCGCACTTGCAGAATATATGTGAGGGAACGATGAAACCTGTAATGAAGCCGATAAAGATCATGGACACCACTTTCAGGGATGCCCATCAGAGCCTGCTGGCTACGAGAATGCGAATCGAAGACCTTCTGCCGGTCGCTGAAAAAATCGATAACCTCGGCTTCTGGTCTGTTGAGGTATGGGGTGGCGCAACCTTCGATACCTGCCTCAGATTCCTCAGGGAAGATCCATGGGAGAGATTGCGCGCCTTAAAGAGCGCCTTCAGAAACACCCCTCTTCAGATGCTCCTCAGGGGACAGAATGTCGTCGGGTACAGGCATTATGCCGACGACGTGGTCGAAAAGTTTGTTGCCACTATGATCGAAAACGGCATCAATGTCGTACGTATTTTTGACGCCCTCAACGATTTCAGAAATATAAAGACTGCCGTCAAAGCGACTCTCAAATACGGGGGCAAGGTCGAGGCTGCTTTCTGCTACACCCTCGGTCCGATCTATACGAACGACTTTTTTGTAGACCTCGCGCAGAGACTCGAAGACATGGGGGCCGATACCATCTGCATCAAGGACATGGCCGGCCTGCTTTCGCCGCTGGACTCTTATGATCTCGTCTGGAAGCTCAAGCAGAAAGTCTCCGTGCCAATCCACCTGCACACGCATGATACGAGCGGAATGGCGGTAGCCACGACGCTGAAGGCTATCGAAGCCGGCGTAGACATTATCGACACGGCGATCTCCTCGATGGCGTCGGGAACCAGCCAGCCTCCTCTCGAAACAATCTGCAATGTCCTTCGGGAAACTGTGTACGATCCCGCATGTGATTTCAGGGTCATGAGCGAGGTTGCCGAACATTTCAGGACTGTGCGAAAGAAATATTCTGCACTTGAGAGCGAATATACCGGCGTCGATCCCAACGCCCTCATATACCAGGTGCCTGGAGGCATGCTTTCGAACCTGGCGAACCAGCTCAGGGACCAGAACGCCCTTGATCGTATGGACGAAGTAATGAATGAAGTCCCGAGGGTCAGGAAAGATTTCGGC
>JBGOVD010000344.1:0-3190 GCA_041477935.1 Dissulfurispiraceae bacterium
ACCAGTGAACGCTCCCGGTTTTGTGGGACCCAAGAACCTGGGCAACCGTATAGCCGGAGAAGTCCTGCTGGAGCATGTTATCGGCACCGGCGAGCCGCCTACCCCCCCGTCTCCCCCCCTTATTAAGGGGGGGCAGGCGGGGGTTATCAATCTTATCGGAGAATATAATATAGCGGGTGTTCTTTGGCTCGTCGAACCTGTGCTTAAAAAAGCCGGCATCAGGGTACTTTCGAGGATTACAGGCGACTCCACGTTCGAGGAGATCACGTATGCCCATCGGGCCAGGCTCAATGTCATGGTCTGCAGCCGCGCCCTAATCAATGTGGCAAAAGAGATGAAGAAAATGTACGGGATACCGTACACCGAAGTCTCGTTCTTTGGCAGGACCGAGATGTCCAAGGCATTGAGGGCCATAGGTGAAACCTTCTCACGGCAAAATCCAGTGTCCAATATAGCCGACAGAATTGAAGAGGTCATCGCAGAAGAAGAACTCCGTCTTGAAGAGCGGCTGGCGCCATACCGCCATCTCAGGGGCAAGAAGGCCGTGCTCTATACCGGAGGAGTAAAAAGCTGGTCGTTCATTTCTGCCCTCCTCGACCTCGGTATCGAGATCGTAGCGGTCGGCACAAAGAAGAGCACTTTTGAGGATGAGCAGAAGATGAAGGCAATACTCGGCCCTGACGCGCCACTCGTCGAGGACGTTACGCCGAAAAACCTTCTCAGGCTGCTGAAGGAAAATAATGCCGACATGCTGGTGGCCGGCGGCCGGAATAAGTATCTCGGCGTGAAAGAGGGTTATCCATTTATAGATATCAACCAGGAGAGGCACAGACCCTATGCGGGTTATGAGGGGCTCGTTAATATCGCCGACGATTTGAGTAATGCGATTGAATTTTACGGAAAGACGAAGGATGGGAACGGAAACGCGGAAGAACGGAAGCACGGAAGCCGGAGGGGGAAAACTGATACTGCAGGAGCAAGGCAGGCAATTGATATTTCGATCAATCCTCTGAAACATTCTCAGGCTATCGGCGCCGCGCTGGCGTTCCAGGGCATCCACCGGGCGGTGCCCATAATTCATGGCGCCCAGGGATGCAATTTTCTCGGCAAGGTACTGCTGACAAGCCACTTCCGTGAACCCATTGCTATGGTGAGTTCGAAGCTTTTTGTCGAAAACGTGGTGATGGGAAGCGAGGATAATGTAATAAAGGCCATCGAAAGTCTGATCGAAAAGAATAGTCCGGATATTATCGGCATTCTCACAACAGGACTCTCCGAGGTCAAGGGAGACGATGTCGGCGGCGCTCTCAAGATGCTCGACGGAAAAGGTAAGACCGGTATCGTGCATGTCTCCACCCCCGATTTTTCAGGAGGGCTGGAAACCGGCTACGCCAAGGCTGTTGAAGCCATTGTTGCATCGATCAGCAAAGAGAAAAATGCGCATGTGAAAACAGGGCAGGTCAATGTGCTGGCCGGTTCGCACCTGACCCCTGCGGATTTCACTGAACTCAGGGAGATGATCGAGTCCTTCGGACTCAGAGCGATTATGATACCCGATCTCGCGGCCCTTGACGGCAGCAGAAAGGGTGTGTCGGCACTGGCTCTTGGTGGAACTACCATAGAGGATCTTAGTGACGCGGCCAATTCCGAATTTACTATCGCTGTCGGTTCGGGCATGGAGCCGGCGGCCGGAATATTGAAGGAACGATTCGCTATCGAATACAGGGTCTTTGAAGGCCTTTGCGGGCTGAAAGATACGGACTTTTTCGTGGGGACGCTCTCACTGCTGAGCGGCAGGCCGCTGCCGGCGAGATATGAGCGCAAGAAAAGAATTCTCGTCGACGGGATGAGGGATGCGCATTTTTACTTCGGCGGCAAGAAGGCAGCACTTGCGCTGGACCCTGACCATGCCGTCCAGATGTCGAGGCTGCTTGATGAAATGGGCGTGATAGTAGAACAGGCTGTAATTCCACATCATGCCCCGTACTCTGCAGACATCATCGCAGACGAGGTGACCATTGGAGATCTCAATTCGATCAGCACAGGATGCGACATCATTATATCGAATTCGCATGCCGAAGAGACGGCTAAACGATTGAGCGTGCCTTTATATCAGGCGGGGTTTCCTGTAAATAAGCTTCTTGGGATTACGGCAAAGGTTACCATCGGATACGCTGGAACACTTAATGCAGTCAACGAAATAGGTAATTTATTGATAACGGCCCATTGAAAGGGCTGAAGGAGGTGCACGATGAAGGTAGCTTTTGCAACAACCGACGGTATCAATGTTGACGAACATTTCGGCAGAGCGGGTATGTTCGCAGTATACGAGCTGACTAATGAAAATTATAGTTTCGTCGAACTGAGGAAGTTCGCTGACGGGCTCGACTCTGCGATCGTCGAAACCAGGGGCCAGGGTGAAATGCACGATGACAGGGTACAGTCAAAGGTGGATAAACTGGCGGACTGCAAGATCATCTACCTTACCGAAATCGGAGGTCCGTCGGCGGCAAAGCTTATAAAGAAAGGGATCATGCCCGTAAAGGTGAAGGAGTCAGTCACTATCGAGGACTCTATGAAAAGACTTCTCGACACGGTGAAAGGCACTCCGCCGCCATGGCTGAAAAAGGCTTTGAACATGAATTCAAATTGAGGGTCGTTTCAATGCGGTCAATGGAATTGAGCGTAATAATAGCAGCGCGGAAGAGCAGAAGCTCGGAAGTGCAGAAGTAAAAAACAGAAGCGAATGCTAAGGGGAGATAAGCATGGAAGTAAGAAGAATCAGACCTTCCGACTTCCGCTCTTCCGAGCTTCCGCACTAATAAACTGGAGGAACAAAATTATGAAAATGATAAGGGCTTTTATCAGACCCGAAAAAGAGCAGGAGGTAGTGCTGGCGCTCGAAGGTGCGGGGTTTCCCTCGCTCACCAAGATGGCGGTATTTGGAAGAGGAAAACAGAAAGGGCTGCAGGTCGGGCCGATCCATTACGATGAGTTGCCAAAGACCCTCATTATGACGGTCGTTGATGACGCGGACGTCGACAGGGTCATCCAGGTTGTCCAGGACAAGGCGAGGTCGGGCTTTATCGGAGACGGCAAGATATTCGTCAGTCCGGTCGAAAACGCCTACACCATCAGGACGGGAGAGGCGGGGTTATGAAAGAGATCACGGCAATTATCAGGAGGGATA
>JBGOVD010000033.1:0-10155 GCA_041477935.1 Dissulfurispiraceae bacterium
CCGGGGCCGGGGCCGATCTCGACAACCGTATCGTCGGGGCCGATGCCGGCGGCATCGATAATTCTGCCCAGGATTGCCGGATCGAAGAGGAAGTTCTGACCGAGGGATCTTTTTGCCATGGCGCGGATGCTATCTGGTTACCGAATACGACTTGACATTGACCCTGACGATATAGTTCCTGAGTTGTATCTTCACCCTGGACTGGTACCATGACAAAGGAGAATTATCGGACGTTTCCTTGCTGTTTTCCGAAATAATCCGCGAGGGGGTATCGTAAGAAATAGCGAGAGTATCACCGTTTTCAAGCTCGATAGTTTGTTCGACCGGCAAGAGGCTCTCTTTGTTTACGACAACCCGCCTATACCCATTCCTGAGTTCATATGTGTCCGCCGTCTCAGAAACCTTGTAGTCCGTAATATTCCACCAGAAGAGGCTGCTCTTCAGACCTTCTACGAGTATAAGACTCTTGTTCTTGTCAAGTTTTGGCTTACTTTTGATCTTGCCGTTTTCCTCATAGACTTCTCCCTGCAGAAAGCCCAGATAATAGATTCTGAGTGAGAGTTTGTCGGGCGATGCGGACAGGGAGGCATCTCCGCTCATGATCGTTTCGTTCTTTTCATATTCGAGTCCGACGACTGAACTTATCGAGGAAATCTTGCGGTATTGGGAGAGCGCATCATCGAGCGAAATACCTCTATGCGACGGTTTTTCCGCCAGTTTTGGGGCTGCACATGAGATCAGAAAAAAGAGACAGGAGATAGAAAACAAAAATAAAAGCATGATGCGGGCCAGGCGACGCCTCGGCCCTGCAAAATTATTATATTCCGATAAGTTCAATAGCTTCATCGATATTCCTCACTCCTGAAATAGTCAATCCGAAATTGTCTTTCAATCTTTCAGCATTACCTGCCGGCACAATCGCCCGTTTGAATCCGACCTTGGCAGCTTCTTTAATCCGCGCCTCGCCTTGTGCGACGGCCCTCACTTCACCCGACAGCCCGACTTCGCCGAAGACGAAGGTCTGAGGGTCGAGCGGCAATTCCCGGAAAGATGAAACCAGGGCAGCCAGGATTCCGAGGTCTGCAGCAGGTTCGACTATCTTTAACCCGCCGACGATGTTGATGAAAACATCCATCCCGCCAAGATGAATGCCGCCCTTTTTTTCGAGGACTGCGATAAGAAGATTCAGTCTGTTGAAGTCGATGCCCATGCTTGTCCTGCGGGGCATGCCGAAGGTGGTAGGTGACACGAGGGCTTGTAATTCGACAAGTACAGGCCTGGTGCCTTCGATGCTCGCTATTACGGTAGAGCCGGAGGTATTAAGGAGCCTTTCGGAAAGGAAAAGCTCGGACGGATTGCTGATCTCTCTAAGACCTGAGTCGGTCATTTCGAAGACGCCGATCTCATTAGTCGAACCGAAACGGTTTTTGACCGTTCTCAGGATGCGGAAAGGATGCCCCCTGTCGCCTTCGAAATAGAGCACTGTGTCGACGAGGTGCTCAAGGACGCGTGGTCCTGCGATCGCCCCCTCCTTCGTAACATGGCCGATCAGAAAAACCGGTGTTCCCGATCTCTTGGCATAAAACATCATCTTGGCAGCCGACTCCCGAATCTGTCCCACAGATCCCGGGGCCGAGGTCAGCTCCTCGGTATAGACCGTCTGTATGGAATCGACGACGATGGCTGCAGGTTTAAGCTTGTCGGCCACACTCAGTATCTGCTCGACTACCGTTTCCGGCAGCAGCATGATTCTGTCTGAATCTATAGACAGTCTCTCAGCCCGCAACTTTATCTGTTCAGGAGACTCCTCACCGGAGACATATAGCACTGTCCCCGTCAGGGATGCTATACGTGATATTGCCTGAAGTATAATGGTGGATTTTCCGATGCCGGGGTCTCCGCCGATCAGGATTACAGCGCCTTTGACGAGTCCGCCGCCCAGCACCCTGTCGAGCTCTGCAATGCCGACCGGGACACGCTTCTCATTGCCGCCGGTAACTTCACTCAGCGGTATCGGGCCGGAATTACCATCCCCAATGGACTTGAGGGATTTGGGAGACTGCCTTTCTTCAGAAAAGCTGTTCCAGGCCCCGCAGTCAGGACATTTCCCGAGCCATTTAGGGCTGCTGTACCCGCAGGATTGGCACTGAAAGACTGTCTTGGCCTTAGACATCGAGGAGCTTCATCCCTTTGCCTACAGAGTGTGCCTTGAGTATAGCTTCGTGGATGAAGGCCTTAGCCCTTTCAGCCGCGTGAATCACGGTGTATTCCCTGGCAAGATAGGCAGCGATAGCCGCGGAGAAAGCACAGCCGGTGCCGTGAAACTCTCCGGGTGTCTTTTTAGTCCGCAATCTGTAAAACTTGCCTCCATAAAGAATCAGATCGAGAGTCTCCCGTTCGAGATGGCCGCCTGTTATAATAATTGCTTCAGGTCCCGTATCTTTGAGCGCTAATGCCGCGTCTTCCATGCTCTTCTCGTCCATTACGTTGATGCCGGAAAGAGCAGACGCCTCGTAAATATTAGGGGTAATGACCTTTGCAAGCGGGAAAAGTTCAGCCCTGATGAGATCGAGGGCGCCATCTTCCATGAGGGGCCTGCCTGATGAAGATACGGTGACCGGATCTATGACCAGATTTTCGAGATCGAAGCCCTTGATGACCCGTACAATCACCCTGATCGCATCTTTCGAGTAGAGCATGCCCGTTTTTAAAGCATCGGGGCGTATGTCGTTGAGGAGCGAGTTGAGCTGCGCTTCTATGATAGACGCCTCTATCCCGAAAATTGCGTCCACGCCCGAAGTGTTCTGTGCCGTCAGGGCAGTGGCTACCGAAAGTCCGTGAACGCCGAGGCGGCCGAAGACCCGTATATCGGACTGTAATCCGGCCCCTCCGGTAGGATCGGAGCCTGCTATAGTGAGTGCAGTCTTCATATGTGCTATTATAGCAATCTGTATGGAATGTTGACAAATATCATCGATTTCGATTATCTTATTTAACTTGTAGCGATATTTACGATTGCGTGTTTTGCGCACATTTAGGAAGGTGAAATAACAATGAAGACGACGAAGTTCGCAAAAAAAGATGAAGTCCAGAGGAAATGGTACCTCGTTGACGCCAAAGATATTATATTGGGAAGGATGGCCTGCAAGATTGCAGATCGTTTAAGAGGTAAGAACAAGCCTATTTTTACTCCCAACGTCGATACAGGGGATTTTGTGATCGTTATCAATGCCGACAAGGTGAAGGTTACCGGCAACAAACTTGAGGATAAAATGTATTATCATCATACCGGGTATATCGGCCACATCAAAGAGGAGAGCCTCAAGGACAGGCTCGCTTCCGCTCCTGATGAGGTGATAAGGGCAGCGGTGTGGGGGATGCTCCCGAAGAACAGGCTCGGCAGGGCAATGATAAAGAAGCTCAAAGTCTATGCGGGCGCCGATCACGGACATGCCGCACAGAAACCTGAACTTATCCAACTTTCCAAATAAGGAGTAAAGCAAAGAAATGGCCGCCATAACTTATAACGCAACAGGCAGAAGGAAGAGATCGGTCGCCCAGGTCGTAATGACCCCCGGGACAGGCAGGATCATCGTAAACGATAAAGACGTAGACACTTACTTTCCCCGCGAGACTTTGCGGATGATCATCAGGCAGCCCCTGAATGTCACCAGCACCATTGGTAAATATGATGTAAAGGCAAAAGTTGTCGGTGGGGGACTAAGCGGACAGGCAGGTGCTCTGAGACATGGCATAGCCCGCGCTCTCGTCGTTGTCGATTCGGACCTGAAGACGAAGCTGAAGAAAGAAGGTCTGATGACCAGAGACCCAAGAGAGGTCGAGAGAAAGAAATTCGGTCAGAAAGGCGCAAGAGCGAGATTCCAGTTCTCGAAGAGGTAATAACAGGTCCCATAAGACTTTTAAGACCTATAAAAAGCCCGCTCTGTGCGGGCTTTTTTTTTGATCTGGTGTAAAATGTGTAATATTCTATTTGCACGACTGAAAGGTGGACTCATATGGTAAAGGTGGCGATTTGCGGCGGAAGCGGATACACAGGGGCAGAACTCGTCAGGATACTGTCCCAGCATCCTGAAGTAGAGTTGATGGCGGTCACGTCCGAAAAGTCCGCGGGGAAAAGGGTTACAGACCTTTTTCCACATCTGGTCAAATATAGCGGGTTGGTATATGAGCCGATGGAAAAGGACCGGATCCTCCAGAAAGCCGACCTCTTTTTTATGGCACTGCCGCATGCAGCGTCGCAGGAGGCGGTGAACTTCTTCTATCAGAAAGGCAAAAGAGTCGTCGATCTCTCGGCTGATTTCCGCCTGTCTGACCCTTTGGTTTACGAGGAGTGGTACAAGACGGCGCATAACTATCCCAATACGCTGAAAAGGGCTGTTTACGGGCTTCCTGAGTTGTACAGGAGAGAGATAAAAAAGGCACGGCTCATCGCGAATCCCGGCTGCTATCCTACAAGCGCTATACTGGCTCTTAATCCCGCCTTAAAAGAAGGCATTATCGATCCGGAGAGCATTATCGTGGATTCGAAATCGGGCGCCTCCGGTGCGGGACGAAAAGCGGATGTTATGGTATCGTTCTGCGAAGTCAACGAGGGCTTCAAGGCATATGGGATCGGCGTCCACAGGCATACGCCCGAGATCGAGCAAATATTGTCGGCTATAGCCGGCAAGGCAATAATGGTGGACTTTACGCCACATCTCGTACCGATGGACAGGGGGATAGTTACGACCGCTTACGCCAAACTTACGAAAAAGATCAGTACCGGAAAAGTCATCGAATTGTATAACAGAAGGTATTCAAAGGAACCTTATGTTAAAGTGCTTGAAGAGGGTTTTTATCCCAACGCGAAACATGTCAGGGGAAGCAATTACTGCTTCATCGGTATCAAAGTCAACGAAAGGACGAATACACTTGTAATGGTTTCCACCATCGATAACCTTGTAAAAGGAGCGTCGGGACAGGCGGTCCAGAACATGAATATCATGATGGGCTTCAGGGAAACTACTGCATTGGAGGGATTGGCGTTATGTCCGTAGATAAAGAAACAGTTGCGGTACCAAGGGGATTTCTCTTTTCTGCCGTGGAGGCGGCGATAAAGAAGCCCGGTCGGAAAGACCTTGCCATGATATATTCGGAGCATGAATCAGTCATGGCAGGCATGTTCACTACCAACAGTGTGAAGGCCGCCTCTGTGAAACTGGATATGAAACTCATCAGGAAGGGCACGGGACATGCCGTGATCGTAAACAGCGGAAACGCCAATGCATGTACCGGAGCACAGGGAATGAAGGATGCCGTCGAGATGGGCAAACTTGTGGCTGAAATAAAGGGTATCAAGGCCGATGCGGTATATGTCTGTTCGACAGGCGTTATCGGCACTCCAATGCCTATGGACAGGATCAGACCCCAAATAGACGTACTTGTAGGCGGACTCGGAAACGCGACTATGGATGATGTGGCTGTCGCCATCATGACTACGGACACGTTTCCGAAGATAGTTGCCAGAAGGAAAAAGATCGGCAACAAGATGATTGTCATCACAGGGATCTGTAAAGGAGCCGGCATGATCCAGCCCAATATGGCGACCATGCTCTCTTTTATCGTCACCGACGCCGTCATCGACAAAGAGGCGCTGGATGCTGCATTGAGACAGGCTGTAGGCAGGTCGTTCAACAGGATAACCATAGACGGCGATATGTCCACGAACGACACGGTTCTAATCATGGCGAACGGTGCGGCCGGCAACGAATCGATCAGGATTAAGTCAAAGGGATATGAGGTATTTGCGGGAGCTTTGACTGAGCTGGCTTATGAACTCAGCGAATTGATCGTCAGGGATGGAGAGGGCGCCACGAAGTTGGTAGAAGTCGAGGTCAGGAATGCGAAGAGCGAAAGGGATGCCGAGAAGGGCGCCTTCGCCATCGCAAATTCTCTGCTTGTAAAAACTGCGATATACGGCAATGACGCAAACTGGGGCAGGATTATGGCGGCACTCGGATATTCGGGTATCGCGCTTAAGGAAGAGAAGACAGACATTTATCTGAACGGACTCCTGATTGCCAGGAACGGTATGACAGCAGGTGTCGATAAAGAGGCGAATGCCAGGCTTAATGCCAAGAAGGTCAATATCATGGTCGACCTTCACCTCGGCAAGGGCAGTGCAAAGGTTCTGACCTGTGATCTGACCGAAGGATACGTGAAGATCAACGCAGAATACCGGACGTGAAAACTGGAACTGCCACAATAATTGTATTATTCTTGAAAGGTGCAGAGCAGCGGGGAAGCCTGCTGCTCTTTCACCTATTTGCGTAATGCAGGTGTGGCCTTATTCATCGGTGGCTGCGGCAAAACAGGCTTCGGTTCAGTGGCTTGCGGTCGGGCGCCTGAACGGATTTCTACAGCGGTAGCAACTTTGCGGCCGGTGCGTTCAATAAAGCTGATACTCACCGACACACCTTCCTTGATATCTGCCTGCACGGCCGGTTTGCCGTCGCGTGTTATCTTTGTCTTGTCATCTATCGTTATAGTATATACGATGTTGTTCACCATCACAGTCAGCACAGAATCCTGAATTCCCTTAACTGTGGTGAGGGCAAGTCTTTTCGGCGCCGTTCCGGTTGAGGTCGGATGGCCCCTGACGCTTATAGGTTCAGCTGCGTAAGCAGCGGCGGTGGCAATCGCAAGTGCTGTAATAAAAGACAGGATAATGTTCAGCAGTATTTTGGATTTCATGGTCCCGTCTTTATTACCTGCAGTGTTTATACAGGATTATTCTTTTCGTCGAGCTTGATGATGACCGGCTTGAAGCTCTTCATCTTTTCATGATCGTCGAGCCAGCAGTATGAAAAGATGATGATCCTGTCACCGACGGCGCCTTTACGGGCTGTGGGGCCATTAAGGCAGAACTCACGCGATCCGGGCTTGCCCGGGATCACATAAGTCTCGAAACGCTCGCCGTTGTTCATATTGCTTATCATTACCTGTTCATAGGGAAGTATCCCGACCATTTCCATGAAATTGCTGTCTATTGTTATGCTTCCTTCGTAGGCCAGATTCGATTCTGTCACGGTTGCGAGATGGATCTTGGATCTTAAAAAACAGCGGAACATGCTTCTATCTCCTTATTAGTGTGTTATTCGATTATTTTTGGGATCCGGTAAAACTTCCCTGTGGAATCAGGGGCATTTTTCAGCGCCTCCTCGCGAAGAAGAGACGTCCCCGGAATATCGTCAGACATTACGTTATTTAACGGTATGATATGGGAAGTGGGCTCAATTGCTGAAGTGTCAAGATTATTCAGTTGCTCAACATAGTCTATGATCTTGCTGAGCTGCGGTGCATACAGCTCTGCCTCATCTTCAGAAAGGGCAAGGCGCGAAAGTTGAGCGATATGTCTCACTTCATCAAGTGATAACTTCATGTCAGATCCTTTCGAGGTTTGCCAGCTTTGCCGCCAGGCGCTTTAACCCGATGCCTGGAAAATTGACAGTCACCTTTGCTTCTTCTCCCTCACCACAGCAGTCCCTGACTATGCCAACGCCCCATGCCGGATGCTTCACCCTCGATCCGACGATAAAGGAAGGCCCCTTTTTTATGGGTGGATGGAGTACTGCTGAAGCCAGCGTTTTTTCCTTCTGCTGGGAACGTTCGACCCATGTGCAGCAGTCTTTCGGCATGTCGGCAAGAAACCGGGAAGGTTCCTGCTCCTGGATCTTGGAATAAACTCTTCTCCGCTTGACGCTGCTCAGGGATAGTATCTGTTTGGCGCGAGTCATACCGACATAGAGAAGGCGTCTCTCCTCCTGCATTTCGGCTGCATTGTCAAAAGCCTTGAAATAAGGAAGGGTGCCTTCTTCGAGGCCGATGATGAATACCACAGGGAATTCGATGCCTTTCGTGTTGTGCAGGGGCATGAGCGTGACCGCGTGAGCAGGCGTCACTTCATCAGAAGCAGACGAGAGCGATACACGGTCGATGAAGTCACGGGGCGCTATGTTTTCCGCAGACGATGAGAGTTCAAGTATTGCCTGGATCCGCTCCTCTTCGAGTTCATCGAGATAGCCCGTCTTTTCTACAATGTCCTTGATCATATCAGCGGCGCTTCTGTACGAACGTGACGAAAAATCTTCAATGGTCTTCACAAAGTCGGCAAGCTTGTCCTTGAAGGACGCGGCAACGCCGTTTGTCTGGAGCATCGATTTCAGTGTCCTGAACAGGCTCAATGAGTTTTTCTTCGCTTCCTGTTCGATCTTGGATATAGTGGTGGAGCCGATGCCCCTGGGCGGGCTGTTGATGATCCTCCTCAGACTTACATTGTCGTTGTTGTTGAGGGCCAGACGCATATAGGAGATGATGTCTTTCACCTCTTTGCGGTGATAAAAGCTCGTGCCGCCGATCACCTGGTAGGGTATGCTCTCTTCTCTCAGGGCATCTTCCAGTGCCTTCGTCTGCAGGTTGATGCGGTAGAAGACGGCGAAATTGTTATATTCGTAATTGCTCTTAAGGTAGAGGTCTTTTATTGCGCGGGAGACATATTTTGCCTCATCCTCTTCCGTGCCGAGATTGCAGTAAAATACCTTCTCTCCGCATAAATTATCGGTTTGCAGGCACTTTGGTTTTCGCTGGATATTTTTGGCGATAACGGACGATGAGACTTTCAGAATGTTGCCGGTCGAGCGGTAATTGCGGTCGAGTTTGATGACCTTCGCGCCAGGGAACTCCTTCTCGAAATTCAGGATATTTCCGGTATCGGATCCCCTGGATTTAAAGATGCTCTGATCGTCATCACCGGCGACGCACATGTTTTTCTGCTTTCCGGCAAGGAGCTGAAGCAGTCGGAATTGCGCGCGGTTGGTGTCCTGGAATTCGTCGACCAGGATGGCCGGAAACATCTCCTGGTACTTATGCAGGACTTTAGGGTTTTCATCGAATAACTTGACTGTCAGCATTACAAGATCGTCGAAGTCGAGCGAATTTGAACGCTGAAGCTCATCCTGGTATCTCAGATAAACCCTGCCGAGCTTTTCATCGAAGCTGAAGCCGTCTCCCTGTGACAGGAAATCCTCGGGGCTGATCAGCGAAGCCTTCAGTATGCTTATCCGGGAAGCGACCCCTTTGTAAAGGGCCTCGTAGATATTGAATTCTTTCAGTATGTGTCTGATAAGAGAACTCTGGTCGTCATCATCGTAAATAGCGAAGTCGGGCTTGAAGCCGACGGCCTTTATCTCTTTTCTTAGTATCTTGTTGCACTGGGAATGGAACGTACCGATCCAGTTCTGTTTGTGATCGAAATCAACGCACCTGGAGATGTTCTCTTTCATTTCCTCTCCGGCCTTGTTGGTAAGCGTAACTGTGAAAATTGATGAAGGCGACAATTTTTTCTTTTTGACAAGATTGGAAAATCTGCAGGTGATAATGCGCGTCTTACCACTCCCAGCACCGGCCAGTACAAGCAGGGGACCATGAGCATGAAGAACGGCTTCTCTTTGCTGGGGATTAAGATCTTCTAATAAAACATCTTTAGCCATTATCGTCTCCTTAAGTATACCATACAGGACCCCATAAAAGGACAGGGCCGACCGTTCATAAACCGGCAAATCACGCCGAGACTACTCCACAGTTACGCTTTTGGCAAGGTTCCTCGGCTGATCGACATCACAGCCTCTAAGTACGGCGATATGATAGGCGAGAAGCTGAAGTGGAATAGTGAAGATAACGGTGTTGAGATAACTGTTGCTTCCCTGCATGAGAAGAGAGTAACGAGATAACTTCGTAATGGCCTCATGCCCTGTGGTGGCCAGAGTGAGCAGGATGCCGCCCCTGCTATTGACTTCCTCCATGTTGGACAGGACCTTTTCAAAGAGGCGGCCCGACGGGGCAAGGACAACAACCGGGAGTTCTTCATCGATTAAAGCTATCGGACCGTGCTTCATTTCGCCTGCTGCATAGCCCTCCGCATGTATGTATGATATCTCTTTAAGCTTCAACGCCCCTTCGAGAGCTATGGGGTACTGTATGCCCCTGCCGAGGTATAGGAAGTCTTTCGCCTTGAATAATTCTTTGGATATGGAGTGTATCCTGCCGTCGAGTTCGAGTGCAGCCTCGATGCTTCCCGGAAGACGCAGCAGGTCATCG
>JBGOVD010000060.1:0-8454 GCA_041477935.1 Dissulfurispiraceae bacterium
CATGGATCTTCTTCTTCAATTCGGGCAACTGCGCAAATATGGCTGTGGATTTCAGCCAGTCGCGGTGAGGTATGGCAGGTCCCCCCGAATAGATACCTTTTTTAACCGTTCCCATGAACCCGCCCTTGGCGCCGAGCATCGATCCTGCCTCTATCGTAGCATGATCGGCAACGCCCGACTGGCCCCCGAGGACCACGCCGTCTCCGAGCGTAGAGCTTCCTCCTATTCCGACCTGCGACACCAGTATGGCGCCCCTTCCGACCTTCACGTTATGGCCGATCTGCACCTGGTTGTCGATCTTGGTCCCGCGTCCGATCACGGTAGCCCCTGTCGTAGCGCGGTCAATAGTAGTGTTGGCGCCTATTTCGACATCGTCTTCTATTATTACATTCCCTACCTGCGGTATTTTCCGATGGGCCTGCCCGTCGAATACGTATCCGAACCCGTCAGCACCGATAACTGCGCCGGGGTGGATAATGACCCTTGAGCCTACCGTGACACCTTCGCGGATAGTAACGCTTGAGTAGATGATGCATTCGTCGCCGACAATGCTGCCTTCGCCGACAAACACGCCCGGATATATGATGCTGTCTTTGCCGATGCTCGCACCGTCGGCAATATAAGCAAAAGGATATACAGTCACATTTTCGCCTATCGTCGCGGAGGGCGATACAGCTGCCTGTTCACTGATACCCAAGTATGGATGCGGTTTTACATAGAAATGTCCGAGGAGCATGGCAAAGGCAAGCTGCGGATTGGCGCAAGCGATCTGCGGTTTGTCCAGACCTTCGATGCCCTCCTTTACGATGACGGCAGCGGCCTTGCTCTCTTTGGCCTCCTTCAGAAGCTTGACGCCCGAAAGAAAGGTGATGTCCCCATCCCCCGCTTCGGACAACCCGGAAACCCCTGATATCCCGACCTCGCCGTTGCCGATTACCCGGCCTTCTATCAGTAAGGCAATATCTTTAAGTTTCATCATAAAAGCAATTGAGCCGCTGGACAGCAGGCCGCGGTACGGCCGTGCGCCCAACGACTCATCTATCGCATCTCCTTATTTCTTGCCGTTCTTCTGCCTGGAAGAATCAAACTTCTGTATCACTTTATCGGTAATATCGAGGCCCTTGTCCGCAAACAGTACAAGGCCTTCCGCGTTTTCGAGAATGAGAGTATATTGCTCTTCCTGGGCTATACCGGCGATGACCGCCCGCAGTTCCTTGACGATACGCCCTGTCAATTCGCCTTCTTTCTTGCGGACCTCGTTCTGCGAGTCAGTAACGGTCCGCTGATATTCCCGCGTGAGGCGTTCAAATTCTTCCTCTTTACTCTTCTTCGCCTCGGCTGAAAGCACGCCGCCCTGCTTTTCGAGTTCACCCTTCAGTTTCTCGATCGCCTTTCCCTTTTCCTCAAGGGATGTCTGCTTGTCCTTTATCATCGACTCAAGATCGGTCTTCGCTTTTTTACCCTGTTCCGATTCGTTGACTGCCCTAAAGAGATCGACCAGGCCTACCTTCATTGCTGTTTCAGCTGCGAGCACCGGGGATGCTGCCAGAACTAACATAAAAACCCCAAGGGCGCCCATTAATAACACTTTCTTCATCATTGCCTCCATTTTAATTTCAAATATTCGCCCGCAAATTACATACACGTTTATTGTATGCATTCACCGGCTTATCAACAAACATGATCAGAATGACTGTCCAAATGCGAATTCGATCTTGCCGCCCGCCTCACCGTTTCGCTTGGCTATGTTGACTCCGTATTCTATCCTGATCGGCCCGAACGGTGATATCCACCGAACGCCTGCACCGGAAGTATATCGCAGGTCGCTTCCGAATGTTTCGTTGCTGCCGTATGCACGGCCCACATCGAAGAATACAACTCCCTTAATCTTAAATTCCTGTATGATCGGGAATATATATTCAGCATTGAAAACTATCTCTTTGGTACCGCCTATAGCTTCCCCGGTCCCCGGGTCTTTTGGTCCGGCTATACCCCAACCGAGGCCGCGCACCGTATAAATGCCGCCTACATAAAAATTCTCATATAGCGGCACCGCTTTGCCGAAAAGGCCGCTTATCCATCCAACACGCGCGCGCAGGTGGATCGTCGTAACATCGAAGACCGGGAAATACCATCCCGAATCGAGTACAGCCCTGATAAATCTATTGTCTCCACCCAGACCGGCGAAGGAAGTAGTAAGGACATTTCTTGAACCGCGTAACGGATCAAGATAGTAATCTCTGGTGTCCCTGGCTATCGCCGGGCTGATAGCGCTCGTAATACGTTTGCCCAGCTGGTCTCTTATCGCAAGAGACGAATTGTCGGCGACATCCGATATTCTTACCTGTTCCAAATTGTACGCAATCGAAGCGCTCCAGTATTCCCAGAAGCTTTTGCCAAGGCTCAACTCCAGGCCTACGGCTTTTCTCTTGAAGTCCGGGTAATCTCTTTGCTGCTTATATAGAGTCGCACCGAACGCAATGGGCTTATCAAGGAACCAGGGGTCCCTGAATGTAAGCTCAGCGTCGTTCATTCTAGAACCCAACTCTCCCTTCACCTTCAGCAGCTGCCCGTTGCCGAAAAGGTTTGCCTGTGACAGTTCGACCATGCCGATGACCTTATCGACAGAGCTGTAGCCGCCTCCGATGCTCAGGGAGCCGGTCGATTTCTCCTTCACCTTAACGTCGAGGTCGACCACCTTTTCCTCCGGCCTTGGTTTGGGAGCAATGTCTACTGTCTCAAAGAAGTTAAGATTGTTCAGGCGCTCGTAGCTACGTTTAAGTGCCGAGTTGTTGAAGGTTTCCCCTTCGTCCACCCTGACCTCTCTCCGAATTACCTTGTCTCTCGTTTTGGTGTTCCCCGAGATCTCGATCTTTCCTATCTTATATTTGTCTCCCTCGCCAATCTGATAAATGACCGCAACCTGCTTTTTTTCTTCATTGGGCACGAGGTCCGGGTTGACGGAGACAAGGGCATATCCGTTATCGGCAAACTTGTCCGATAGCGCGGTGACATCCTTCCTCATAACTGCCTTGCTGAAGACCTTGTTGGGCGCCAGCTTAATCAGCTTCTTCAATTCTTCTTCTGAAAATACCTATTGCCGGTGATGCCGACAGAGGAGACTGTAAATTGCTCGCCTTCCGATACGGCGATCGTGATGACCATCCCCTTCTTATCTTTCGTAAGCTTGATGACCGGGTCTCCAACCACGATCTTGAGATACCCGTTATCGTAATAGAGGTCCCTGATCTGCTCAAGGCTGGCCTTCATTTCTTCCTTCTTGTAGAAACCGGTGCCGGTGATGAAGGAAATAATACCCCTCTCCTTTGTCTTCATTGCCTTGCGGATCTTGCTTGCGGAGAGGGCCTTGTTGTTTTCGATCCTGATCTCTTTGATCTTGACCTTGCCCCCTTCGTCAATCTGATAAGTGACAACCACTTCGCCCTCATCGGTCTTGTTGACTACAGGCACTACACCGGCGAGATAGTAGCCTTCGTCCTCGTAGAAGTTCTTCAGTTTGAAAGCATTATCGTTTATCAGCGTGACATCGGATATGGAGCCCGGAGTTATCGCCACTTTTTCCTTCAGCTTCTTGTCATCGAACTCCTTGTTGCCCTGGAAATCGACCTTGATAATAGTCGGCTTTTCCTTGACTGTATAGATGACCTTTATCCCGCCCTCGAAAGGCTCCAGGAACACGTTCACATCATCGAAATAGCCCATCTTATAAATCGATTTGATGTCCTCGGTGGTCTTTTCCTGTGACAATGCTTCTCCAACCTTCTGGGAAAGCTTGGCTTTGACCGCCCCCTCCTCGATGCGCCGCAGACCTTTAACCTCCACGGTGGTTACTATCGGGAGGGTCTCGGCGAAAGCCGCACTCACTATGGCAACCAGCAGAAAAATACTCAGACACGCCAGGGCGATATTTTTTCTGTTCATGACTTCCCTTCCTCTGCCTTTTTATTTTAGTCGTCTATCTCGCTCTGCTTCAGGCTGGTGCTTAGTATACCACAATATATTTATGCCTTGCATCAATGCTGCGCGCCTTAAAAATATGCCGCCGGGAGCAATTTGGTATAATATAAATTCGTATTATTTCAGTTGCGGAGGAATCATTAAGAATGAGTGAACGTTATTGCATAGCCGGAGATATCGGAGGCACCAATATAAGGGTCTCTCTGGTGGATGCGGAATATCAGATAGTATCGAAGTTAAAAGAGCCTACCGGAACCGAGCCTCTTTCCGTTCTGTTCAGGCTCATCGACAGTATCAGCCTGAACGTGCCCGGAGGCAGACAGGTCTGCGGGATCGGGCTTGCCGTCGCCGGGATCGTCGACTCAGCTGCTGGAGTGGTCCTGAGGTCTCCCAATATACCGGTTTTGTCGGGTGTGGACCTTAAAGACGAAGTAGCCAAACGATACGGGACATTTACTATGATCGAAAACGATGCAAACGCAGCGGCCTTCGGGGAAAAAATCGCAGGCGCCGGCAGGGATTTCAGCAGTTTCGTCCTGCTGACCCTCGGCACCGGCATCGGGGGCGGCATAGTGGTGAATAACCGGCTTCTGCAGGTTGCCGCCGAAATAGGGCATACGACGGTAAATACTGCGGGGCCGCAATGCGGGTGCGGCAGCCTCGGCTGCCTGGAAACGTATGCGTCCGCCACGGCCATTATCGGGGGCGCCATAAGCGCCATGGAAAAAGGGACCGCCAGTATCCTTAAGGAGTCATACAACGGCAATTTTTACAAGTTGACGGCAGAAGACATTTATAAGGCAGCCCTGGAGGGAGACCCCCTGGCAAGGTCGGTCCTGAGAGAAGCAGGAAAGGCCCTCGGCATAGGCATTGCGAACATGATAAACCTCATGAGCCCTGAAGCCGTTATTCTCGCCGGGGGGTTGGTGGGCGCATGGAATATTTATATTGAAGCCGCGATTGCGGAGGCCTCCAAGAGGTCCTTCACCGAGCTTTTCTCGAAAGTCCGTATCGTTCCCTCTTCCCTTGGGGATGATGCCGGCAGTGTCGGAATGGCTGCACTGGCCTTTGAAAAAGGCGAGGGTTGCGGGGCGTAACGGATGACCAAGAACATCCGAAATTTTTCGATTATCGCCCATATCGATCACGGCAAATCGACCCTGGCAGACAGGATACTCGAATTCACCGGGGCGTTGAGCCAGCGGGAAATGATGGCGCAGGTGCTCGACTCCATGGACCTGGAAAGGGAAAGAGGGATTACCATCAAGGCCCATGCGGTCAAGTTGAACTACACTGCCGATGACGGCAAGACGTATATTCTAAACCTGATCGACACCCCCGGCCATGTCGACTTTTCGTACGAAGTTTCCAGGAGTCTCGCATCATGCGAGGGTAGCCTGCTCATCGTCGATGCCACCCAGGGCGTCGAAGCGCAGACCCTTGCAAACGCCTACCTGGCCATCGACCACAATCACGAAGTCATCCCGGTCATCAATAAGATCGACCTCCCCAGCGCGGAGCCCGAGAGGATCAAGCAGCAGATCGAAGACATTATCGGCATCGATTGCTCTGATGCGATTCTTGCCAGTGCAAAAGAAGGGGTCGGTATAAAAGAGATTCTTGAGGCCATCGTGAAGAAAGTCCCCCCTCCCAAAGGGGACGATGATGCGCCCCCCCAGGCGCTGATCTTCGATTCCTGGTTTGACAATTACCAGGGGGTCATTGTCCTGGTGAGGGTTTTTCAAGGGACGATCCGCCCGGGGATGAAAATAAGATTCATGGCTACAAAAAAAGAGTACGAGGTCATAAAGACCGGAGTCCTTACCCCGAAGCCCGTGGACGTGCCGGAACTTACAGCAGGAGAGGTCGGATATATCAGTGCTGCAATCAAGAACATCGCCGACACGAAGATCGGTGATACCATAACCGACGCTGCGAATCCGGCTGCTGCTCAGCTCGAAGGGTATAAAGAGATTAAGCCCATGGTCTTCTGCGGATTCTACCCCGTCGAGACGAACCAGTACGAGGATTTAAAAACTGCGCTCGAAAAGCTGCGCCTGAACGACTCGTCGTTCAACTATGAGCCTGAGGTCTCCTCTGCGCTCGGCTTTGGCTTCCGTTGCGGGTTCCTTGGACTTCTCCACATGGAGATCGTCAAGGAGAGGCTCGAAAGGGAGTTTGAACTCTCTCTGATCAGCACGGCTCCGACCGTTATCTACAAGGTAAAGGACACGAAAGGCACCGAGACTTCGATCGACAACCCGAGCAGTCTCCCTGACCATTTCGAGAGCATAGAAGAGCCGTACGTCAAGGTTTCGATCTTCGTGCCCCAGGAATTCGTCGGGCATATGCTGGAGCTTTGCCAGTCCAAGCGCGGCACTCAGAAGGAGTTCAACTACGTCGGCAAGGACCGGATCATGATCGTCTATGAGCTGCCTCTGAACGAGATATTATGGGACTTTTACGACAGCCTGAAGTCGCTCTCGAAAGGGTATGCCTCCATGGATTACGAGTTCATCGGCTACCGTGCATCAAAGCTTGTAAAGCTTGATATCCTGCTCAACGGCGATCCCGTAGACGCCCTTTCCTTGATTGTCCACAGCGACAATGCTTATTATAACGGCAGACAAATCGTCGAGAGGCTGCGAAAGGTCATCCCTCGCCAGATGTATGAGATCGCCATCCAGGCCGCCATCGGCGGAAAGGTCATCGCAAGGGAAAGCGTCAAGGCTCTTCGGAAAGATGTTCTTGCAAAGTGCTATGGCGGAGACATCACGAGAAAGAGGAAACTCCTCGAAAAACAGAAGGAAGGAAAAAAGAAAATGAAACAGATCGGGCGGGTCGAAATACCGCAGGAAGCATTTCTTTCCGTTTTAAAGGTCAAGGAATAGATGGACAAGAGAAAAACGGGCAAAGCGACAGCAACTGACAAACTCATAGAGTACGCGAAGGCGATCGGTACGGCGCTGATACTGGCGCTTATCATCAGGACCTTCGTCATCCAGGCATTCAAGATACCATCGGGATCGATGATCCCCACTCTTCTTATCGGCGATCATCTGCTGGTTAACAAGATCGTTTACGGCACCCCGGTAGATATCCCCTTCACAAACGTGAATATCTTCCACATGCCCGGTCTGAGGACCCCTACCAAGGGTGAGATCATTGTATTCAAATATCCGGAAGACCCCACACGGGACTTCATAAAGCGCGTAGTTGGAACTGAAGGCGACACTGTCCAGATGATCGACAAGAAACTGTATGTGAACGGCAAGTCGGTCGAGGAATCCTTTACCCAGCACACCGATAATTCCATACGCCTGGGTCAGCCGGAACAGAGGGACAACTTCGGTCCCTATCTCGTCCCCAAGAACAAACTCTTTATGATGGGCGACAATCGTGACCAGAGTTATGACAGCCGGTTCTGGGGTTACGTGGATGTTAAGCAGGTGCTCGGCAAGGCGATGATCATATACTGGTCGTGGGACAGTAACAAGAGTATGCCCCGGTTCGATCGCATGGGAAAGCTGATTCGCTAACCCTGAAATGTTTACCGGACTGATCATAGAGCTGGGAGAAGTTACCGGCCTCGAGCGTCGGGCGCAGAATGCACGTCTTGCGATTAAAGGCCGGGCAATTCTGAAAGATATCGCCGTCGGAGACAGCATCGCAATCAATGGCGTATGCCTGACTGTAACCAGTATCGAAAGGGATGTCGTGTCCTTCGATGTCTCCGGCGAAACGTTGCACAGCACCAATCTTGGTGACTTAAAAAGAGGCGACAAGGTCAATCTCGAACCTTCGCTCAGGCCCGATTCCAAGATGGGCGGCCATTTTGTAACCGGTCATGTCGACGGTATCGGGAGGATAAGGTCGCGCAGACTGGAGGGCAATGCCGAGAGGATAGAGATTGAGGCGCCTGCTGATGTCCTTCACTACCTGGTTAGAAAAGGCTCGGTGACGGTGGACGGCATAAGCCTGACAGTTGTCGATGTGCTTAAAGATGCCTTCAGCCTCGTTATAATCCCCCATACAGCTTCTTTAACGACCATCGGCTTCAAGAAGATCGGCGATACCGTCAACCTCGAACCCGATATACTCGCAAAATATGTAGCAAAGTTCCTCCAGAAAGATGCTCCTGCAGGAGCATCCGCTGAAAGCCCTGTCGAAGATCCATTCCTCGTGAAGCTCAAAAACGCCGGTCTGGCCTGATTTCCGCTAGAACCTCAGTAATTTGTGATGTTTTTGATGATTGCCAATTGGTCGTCGGCATTATTCCAGACTATCCGTATCGAATCCGCGGGTATGCTTTTCCAGGTTTGACCCGTCGGCCCGTAAACATGAGACTCAGTTGAAAAACGGTACTTTTCAACGATGGGCTCCACATCCTGCGCAACATAAATGCGCCCCTTGCGCTCGGGGGCGAGATGAGGGAAATATTCCCGGTATTTCCAGAGCAAAAGACCGTCCCTGTAA
>JBGOVD010000125.1:0-6250 GCA_041477935.1 Dissulfurispiraceae bacterium
ACTGCCTGTAGTATACCATCTTCGACCATCTTTTTTTCAGCGGGCCTGAACCTGCGAAGTACATATTCTTCGACAGGAATTTCCCGGTCTCTGCCGATCCCGACCTTTACCCTGATAAAATCCCTGCTTCCGGTCTCCCGGATAATGGATTCGATGCCCTTGTGTCCGCCCGATGACCCGTTTCTCCTTATCTTGACAACACCAGTTTCGAGATCGAGATCGTCGTGAATTACGATGAAATTAGTGATCTCTCCATCCTGGATGAGATTCGCTTTTTTCAGTATTTTCCTGACTGCGGCGCCGCTCAGGTTCATATAGGTGAGCGGTTTAAGGAGAATAACATTTACATGATCTATCGACCCCTTACCGAGTGAATAATCATCCTTCGCGGTAAAAGGCACGCGGAACTTATCGGAGAGTCTGTCCAGCACCATAAAGCCGATGTTATGGCGCGTTGCTGCGTACTTTTCACCGGGATTGCCAAGACCTGCGATAACCCACATATCTAATACACGTACCAAGTAATGCGTAATGGGTAATGAGTAAAGACATCAAAAACAAACACACTCATCTGTCTTTTTTGCTTTCTCCCATCACGCATTACGCATCACGTATTATTTCTCTTTCTCTGCGCCTTCTTCTTTCTTTCCTTTCTTGATAACTTCAGGCTCTGCAATCTCGGCAACAGCTTCAGGGGCTGCAACGACTTCCTCTTTGATGGTCGTAACGGCAACGATCAATTCACCGGGATCTGTGATCACCCTGATCCCTTCGCCGAGTTTCAGGTCACTGACATGTATGGTCTGTCCGATGAGAAGATTGCTGACGTCAACCGTAACGTGACCGGGAATCTTGTCGGGGAGGCATTCGATCTCGATCTCCCTGATACCGAACTGCAGAATTCCTTTGTCTCTCTTGACCCCAATGGACTCACCGGTCGTTACGATATGAACCGAGATCTCGATCTCTTCGGTTGCCGATATCTCCTGGAAGTCGACATGAAGCAAATCGCCCATAACAGGATCTTTCTGGTAATCCTTTACGATTGCCATTTTGGACCCGTCCTGGAAATCAAGGTTAACAAGGACCTGCTCGCCGGCGGTCTTGCTGATGAACTGTGATAATTCCTTTGTAGCAATCTGTACCGCAACAGAGTCGCCTCCGCGGTATACGATCCCGGGGATGAGGCCGCTTCTCCTGAGTTCGCGCGCTCCTCCCTTGCCGCGTGCATCCCTTTTTACAACATTAAGACTAAACTTTTCCATAGTTCCTCCTCAAATATAGCTTCACTTGCTTGATTTTTCCGATCATGAAAAAAGTGAACTCACGGAGCTCTCATCGTGAATCCGCTTGATAGCTTCACCTAAAATCGATGATACAGATAGTACTTTAAGCTTGCTGCATGTCTTCAATTTTTCACCCTGCGGGATCGTGTCTGTAGCAATGACCTCTTCGAGCGGGGATGCATTGATCCGGTCGATCGCAGGGCCTGAAAGCACGGCATGAGTACATGCCGCCATGACCCTCTGCGCCCCGTTTTCCTTCAAAGCCTGCACCGCCTGCGTCGTGGTCCCGGCGGTGTCTATCATATCGTCAAGAATAATTGTATCCTTGCCCCTGACGTCACCGATGACATGCATGACCTTCGAGACGTTTGCTGCCTCCCTTCTCTTGTCTATAATGGCAAGAGATGCATCGAGTCTCCTGGCAAAGGACCTGGCCCTTTCGACTCCGCCGGCATCGGGTGATACGATAACGAGGTCTTTGAATTCGCATTTTCTCAGGTATTCGTGCAGCACCGGAGCTGCGTACAAATGATCGACAGGGATATTGAAAAAACCCTGTATCTGGCCGGCGTGAAGGTCAATAGTCAGGACGCGGTTTGTCCCCGCTGCGGTGAGCAGATCGGCGACAAGTTTCGAAGAAATCGGCACCCGTGGCTGCACCTTCCTGTCCTGGCGGGCATAACCGTAATAGGGTATAACAGCGGTTATCCTGCTTGCCGACGCCCTTTTCAGCGCGTCGATGATAAGGAGCAGCTCCATGATATTATTGTTTATCGGGGTGCAGGTGGATTGTATTACGAAGACATCCGAACCCCTCACATTATCATTTATCTGGACCATAAGTTCGCCGTCACTGAAAGTAGTCACGGTGGTGTCGGTCAAAGGAATACCGATATATTCACTGACCTTACCCGCGAGCTCACGGTTTGAATTGCCTGTTATAAGTTGAATACCGTTAGGCATCTTTCTTCCCCCCCCCATGATTTCAAAGCTGAAAAACTCTGCGCAATAAATGCTTACTGGGGCGCCAGGATTCGAACCTGGGATTGGCAGATCCAAAATCTGCTGACTTACCACTGGTCTACGCCCCAACAAAATGACAAAGGAAATAGCCACACTACATCCCCAGCCTGACCTTAAAGTGTCTCTACTACCCTGTTCCATAACGAGGGGAAAAGCTTTGCAGCCTCTTCCGCCCGTTTCCTGTCCTCGAACAGACCGAAAACAGCCGATCCACTTCCGCTCAACAGCGCCGCAACAGCCCCCGCCGCGAGCATCTTACCCTTAATCTCACCTATGACGGGATGCCTCCCGATCGCAATCTGTTCAAAGTCGTTATGCAAAGCTGACCGAAGTAGCGAGAGCGGACCTTCATTCAGGGTATTAATTATTAGCTTGATATTATTAAGCTTTTCTTCGGTATTTGTCAAATCCGAAATGCCGTTCCGAACACCCCTCAAATCGGCCATCTTCTCATAGGCCCAGGCCGTCGGAATGGCTGCCTCAGGCTTGACCAGCAGCAAAGTGCGGGAACCTGAAACCTGTCTGGAATGCAGGATCTCTCCTCGTCCCTGGACCAGGGCCGCAGGACATTCTAAAAAGAAAGGCACATCGGACCCAAGGGAGGCAGCTACTTTCTTCAACTCTTCCAGCCCAATGCCCAGATCCCACAGACGGTTTAATCCGATGAGGGCAAATGCCGCATCGCTGCTTCCGCCGCCCAAACCTGCGCGGGTCGGCACTTCTTTCCTAAGAACAATCCGGGCTCCCAGGTCCTTCCCTGCGGCCTCTTTCAGTGCAATGGCCGCCCTGAAGACAAGATTCATCTCCTTCGGTATCCTCATATCGCTCTGAAATTCTATCGCCGGGGCCTGCTCAAAGGTCATAGTGTCGTAAAGGCCGACGCACTGCATGAGAGAGAGAATGTTGTGATATCCGTCATCCCTCTTGTCGAGGACATATAACGACCAGTTTATTTTGGCAGGGGGATTGAGCGTAATCATATAAGGGACGTTACGGATTATTCGGAATGGTTTGTCATTTGCTCTTTCGTTTCGACCCGAGCTTCTTTATCTTCTCTTCGACCCGTTCTTTTACTCCCTCTTCCTTCTCATGGTACTTCAGGGATTTCTCCCAGGCATCGAGCGCTTCCTTGTCACTGCCCATCGCTTCATTGACATCGCCGACATGCTCGAACAGCACAGGATCGTCCTTGACGGATTGAACAGCCTTGTCGAGATATTTGAGCGCTTCCTGATATTTTCCGAGTTTGAAATATACCCAGCCAAGGCTGTCCAGGATATATCCGCTGTCAGGCTTCAGGTCATGGGCCCTCTGGATAAGGGAGAGGGCTTCCTCCAGATGGATGCCTTTATCGGCATAGCTGTATCCCAGATAGTTCAATGCGTCGGCATGTTTCGGGTTTATCCTGATCGCATTATTCAGCGTTGTGACCATATCGTCGAACCTGTCGGTCTTTTCATATAAAACGGCCATCGTGAAATAAAGGCCATCATTTTCTTTAAAGAGCTGCAGTCCTTTCGACAGGACCTCCTCGGCTTTTTTATAATCCTTAAGCTGTATGTAAATATTTCCGAGCTGGCTGAATATGTCCGCCTTTCCCTGATCAAACGTCAGTATTTCTTCATAGATCTTTGCCGCATCGGCCAGCTGGTTCTTTTTCGTATAAATGAAGGCGAGGTTGAGAAATGCATTCAGGTTCTTGGGGTCCAAAGAAAGTATCTTCTTAAGTTCGTCGATTGCTTCGTCATAATGCGTCAATTCGTCCAGCGCAAGGGCAAGATAATATCGTGACGGAATATCATCGGGCTTTGCAGCAGTCACTATCCTGAATTCCGATACAGCTTTGTCATACTCCCTCTCCTGGAGATAGAGCATTCCGAGCTTCATATGGATATCGACATTTGGTATATTCTTTGCTATTTCCTCAAGTTCCTTTACGGCCTTGTCGTACGACTTGTCCGAAATATAGACCTGCGCAAGCCGTTCCCTGACGAAGATGTTCTGCGGATTGAGTTCCAGCGCCTTTTTATAATAGTCCTCCGCTTCTTTCGGATGTCCCCGGATTTCCTCAATCAGGCCCATATTCAGATAGGCCGCATCAAAGTTTGGGTTCAGTTCGATAAGCTTTCTGAACTGTTCTTCGGCAGAGTCGTATTTCTTTCTCTCGACGAAGACAGTCCCGAGATAATAAAGTGCCATAAAATTGTCGGGGTCTTTTTTCAGCACTTCCTCGAAAAATCCCTGTGCCTTTTCGAATTCGTGCTTCGATGCGGCGAGAACACCGAGGGAGATCAGTGCTTCCGTTTTTTCGGGCTGAATTTTCAACACCTTCTGGTAAATTTCGATAGCATCATCGACTCTTTTTTGCGAGTTGTACAATTCGGCAAGATACATCATAGCGGGGATATAATCCGGATCGTTTTTAAGTATTTCCTCCATCATGGTGATGGCCTCGGGTATCCTGCCAAGTTTAACGAGCATGCGTCCAACCTGTGTCTTCAGGTAGGCGGACGATGGATCGTTTTTAAGGGCGTTCGAATAATTCGTCATGGCCTCTTCCCATTTGCCATGCATCTCGTTGTCATAGCCAAGCATGTATTCGATATCGGCCTTCTCCTGGACGACTACCGGCAGAGAGTCTTTTCCCTCGGAGGATGCAGGCTGTTTATCCGCGGCGGAGCATGGAATTGACATAATCAATACAGCAAGGAACGATGAGATGAGTTTCGCGATAATCAAAATGGCCCCCTGAATCTTTTTGGACGTCTGGATCAAAAATAAACGGGGTCCCGTCGGACCCCATTGAATACTAAAACAGCATTATCTGAACAGCCCTAGCAAGATCCCTTGCATTTACAGGTCATCGAACCTTTCTTCGACACTTTCTTGATGATCATAACCGTCATCCTCCTTACTAGTGTTTTTTTAGCCTGAGCAGACTTTCCGCCCGAATTTATTTAATTATACCATAATGAAAGCATTTGTAAAGATCGCGCTCATTGCCTCTTATATCAGGCCCATCGCTCGTTGAGGATGCGCGATAACGACACCCTCCCCTGCATTCATCAATCGCGCTGCAAGACAGCCGTGCGCACTCCAAATCATCAAGTTTCACAGGCGCAATCCTCGTCCATGCCTTGCCGATACCTTCGTCTATGGTCCCTGCGGGATCCTTGGAAAAAAAAGCGCACTTACAAACTTCTCCTCCCGCAAGGACTGCTGCCAGGTGAAGACCGCAGCCGAAACCCTCCGCGCCTCCATGCAGACCTCCGCCGAATCCGTAATTCAGCAATCTTCCACCTGTCTCCGGCGCTACACTGAGGATATCGTTGTCCTTCATGTTTCCTTCAGGACAAGGCACGTCCACGGTCCAATCCCTTACACCAAGCCCCCTGAACAAGCGGTCCATCTCATCGAATTCCTGCAGGTTCCGGCGATGAATCATTGTGGAGATCGAGACCGGATGGCCTGCGCCCAGGGCTGCTTCGATACTGTTCATGACTTTTCGAAATGTCCCTGGTCCCCTGAGAGCATCATGCCCGTGCGCCATGCCGTCTACACTGAACTGAATCTCGTCGACATTCAGATTCCCAAGAAGTTTTTGGTCCAGAAGGAGACCGTTTGTAAATAATATCTTCCTGAAAAAATATGAGGGCAGAATCTCGTTGAACTCGGCAAAATGAGAATGCATGAGCGGTTCTCCTCCAGTTATCAGGAGACGGAGACCCTGCATAGCCTCGAATTCCTCGAGGACAGCCTTCAGTTTAGTCAGGGACAACTCTTTATTCTTCGATGCGCCTATATAACAGTGCTTGCACCTGAGATTGCATCTGTTGGTAATTTGAAGTTCAAGATAACGCAATGAGGGGATTGGGGATTTGATGACAGGAGGCCGTCTCGCAGCTTTTGAATCGAGCGTCAATATCCCTTCGGCAAGACAG
>JBGOVD010000161.1:0-5369 GCA_041477935.1 Dissulfurispiraceae bacterium
CGATCACTTTTTTGGTCAGTCTGTAAAGTTGAGTCTACTGGGGAAAGGAGGGACCCAGAAGGAAAAAAGTGCCGGCTGATTATTATCAGGCTGATCATCCAACGGAGATCAATGCCTGGAGTTTTGTGGAATCTTGAACAGAGTTAATTTTATGTCAGCGATCCTTCTAAAGCAGTATTTATTTAATCCTTCATTGTTAATGAAGGCAAGAATGATTGTTCATTGCTCTGCCGGCAATGAACAATCTCGAATAGCAGGGGAGGAGCATAATGGCGGACGCAAAAAGCGAAGAACAAAAGAAGCAAGATAAAATCGAAAACACTCAAAAGATGACAGCAGCAGAGGAAAAGTTTGAGATCCGCAGAAAAACAGTAGGTTTCATCCTTGGACCGCTGCTCGGCTTACTGATCTATTTTCTGCCTATAGAAGGGTTGAAACCACAGGCGCAGGCGCTTCTGGCCATCATCGCCTTCACAGCCACGTGGTGGATATGCGAGCCGATTTCGATACCCGCAACGTCCCTGCTCGGGCCTACACTCTGTATTGTATTGGGCGTCGAGTCCGCTGCCAAGGTATTCGCGCCTTTCGCCAATCCGCTGATCTACCTGTTTCTGGGAAGTTTCATACTCGCAACAGCGATGATGAACCACGGCCTGGACAAGCGCGTAGCGTACAACATGCTTTCGCTGAAATGGGTAGGATCCAGCCCGGCGCGAATCCTCTTCGCTCTGGGCTTTGTTACAGCAATGATCTCAGGCTGGGTGAGCAACACTGCCACGACAGCCATGATGTACCCTATTGCTCTCGGTCTGCTGGCAGCAATAGCCGACATGTATAAAGCTAACGGCAAAGAGATTGACATTACCAGATACAAATATGCCACAGGCCTCATGCTGATGGCTGCCTATGCCTCCTCGGTAGGCGGCGTTCTTACGCCCGTAGGCACACCGCCCAACATCATCGTCATGGGCTTCCTCGAGCAGCTGGCCAAGGTCAAGGTCACCTTCTTCCAGTGGATGGTCTGGGGCTCGGTAGCCATGGCCGCATATTTCGTGGTCATGTATGTTGTCCTGTGGAAGCTGTTCCCTGCTGACGTAAAGGTCATCGAGGGCGCTGCAAAAATCATCAGGGCAAAGCGCGACTCGCTTGGTAAAATGACCAGGGGCGAGAAAAACTCGATAGTTGCCTTTATCGTTGCCGTGACCTTATGGGTTCTGCCCGGACCGTGGGCCATGCTCTACGGCGAAAAAGACCCCATGTTAGTGACCTATAGCAAATACTTTAATGAAGCCACGGTTGCCATGATTGCAGGCCTGCTGCTCTTCATCCTGCCCACAAACTGGGCCAAGAGGGAGTTTACCATTACCTGGAAAGAGGCCCAAAAAGGCATTGACTGGGGTACTCTGGTGCTCTTCGGCGGCGGACTTTCGCTAGGCGCCATGATGTTTACAACAGGGCTTGCAGCGTGGGTCGGCAAGAATGTTGTGGCCCTTACCGGCGCCAACTCTCTGATGTCCCTGACGATAGTCTTTGCCGTGATGTCTCTGCTTATGTCGGAGCTTACCTCTCACACCGCATCGACCAACATGTGTGCGCCTCTCGGCATTACAGCAGCAGTCGCAATCGGGGTTGACCCGGTGCCTGTTGCAGTTGCCATAGCGCTGGCGTCATCACTCGGATTCATGCTGCCTGTATCCACGCCGCCAAACGCAATCGTGTTTGCCAGCGGACTGATACCGATCACGACAATGATCCGTTCGGGGTTCCTCATAGACTTGGTCGGAATGATATTCATTACTATTCCGCTCGTTGTCTACTTCGTTCCTTGGGTGCTGGCGCTGATGAAGTGACCCTTTGTAAATTGAGTTGAAGCAAGACAGGTCTCCCCGCTCGAACCGGGGCGGGGAGCCTGCCAATGAATAAAACAGTACTGTACTTCGCAGTATTGGCGGCCTTTTCCGGCATTCGATAAAGGAAAGGTCGCATAGCCATGCTTATGACGATTTTGATACAGGCCGCGACAACCAAATGGCTTGCGCGGGAATTGGGATAGCTGGAAGAGGGGCACGCGTGACATACAAGGAGAGATATCAGTGAGAGCGTTCATCTGGGCAATAATCGCAGCTCTTGTCGCCGCTTATTTCGTGTTCGTCAACATTGACCGTATGCCGGAATTCGGCGCGACACTGCTGAGCGGATGGCCGTTCATTTGCATTGTTGTCGGCATGTTGATTCTGTTCCGGAGAAAAGGGCGCCCGAAACATGATTTCCTCTTTAATAATACCAAGATTCAAAAACAACTTGAGGAAATAAACCAACGCGATCCGAAGCAGCCAACAAAGGAATCGGACGGCGGCGGGATCAGTAATACTAAGTAAATAAACAATCAGCCACTGATCACTTTGGCGAAAAAAAGAGCAGAGGAGGAAACATAATGGCACTTTATACAAAAGAAGAAGCCCTGGCGTATCACAGCACCTTTCCGCAGGGAAAGTGCACGGTAATACCGACCAAACCATACTTCACACAGAAGCACCTGACGATGGCTTATTCACCCGGAGTGGCGGAAGCCTGTCGTGCTATCGCGGCTAATCCGGAAGATGTTTTCAAGTACACCAACAAGGGCAATCTTGTTGCCGTCGTATCGAACGGTACAGCGATCCTCGGCCTCGGAAACCTCGGCCCCGCGGCAGCCAAGCCGGTCATGGAAGGCAAAGGCTTGCTCTTTAAGATTTTCGCCGACATCGATGTTTATGACCTCAGCCTCGACTGTAAAGACCCGGACAAGCTCATCGAGATCGTGCAGGCCCTTGAGCCGACCTTCGGGGGTATCAACCTCGAAGATATCAAGGCCCCTGAATGTTTCAAGATAGAAGAGACCTGTAAGAAAACGATGAAAATACCGGTTTTCCACGATGACCAGCACGGCACCGCCATCATCTCAGGCGCCGGTCTGCTCAATGCCCTCGAAATCTCTGGTAAGAAGGCCGCGGACATGAGGGTTGTAGTGTCGGGCGCCGGCGCCGCCGGTATCGCCTGTTGCAAGTTTTATGTTTCTTTGGGAATCCCGATCGAAAACATCGCCATGTTCGACTCAAAGGGTCATATCCATGCAGGCCGTACGGATCTCAACCCCGAGAAACAATCCTTTGCCACGAAGAAGAAATATGATTCTCTGGCAGATGCATTCAAGGGCTGCGACATGTTCCTGGGGCTCTCACAGCCCAATATCGTAAGTGCCGATATGGTCAAGAGCATGGGCAAAAACCCGATCATGTTCGCAATGGCCAACCCTGATCCGGAAATCACGTACGCCGACGCAAAGGCAGCTCGTCCGGATCTCATGATGGGCACAGGCCGTTCGGACTTTCCGAACCAGGTAAACAATGTCTCCGGCTTCCCGTATATCTTCCGCGGCGCTTTGGATTGCGGGTCAATTCAAATAACCGAGGGCATGAAAAAGGCTGCTTCAAGGGCCATTGCCGATCTGGCAAAGCAGCCCGTACCGCAGGAAATCTGCGATGCTTACGGAGTGAAGTCATTGAGCTTCGGTCCGGACTACATACTTCCGAAGGCACTTGATGCAAGATTGATGGAAGTCGAGCCTGTTGCTGTTGCCAGGGCCGCGATGGAAGAAGGCACTGCAACGAAGACGCTCGATCTCGCGCAGTACGCACAGGATCTGAAGAAGAGGCTTGCGGATTCCAGGGAGCGGATGAACGAGTTTATCAAGGCCTTCAATCATAAACTTTAGACATCTGAATTTTGGTTTATACGTTGCTCCCGGTGGTAGTCGGGAGCAACGGCAGAGAACATGAATTAACCGCCAGGGGAGAAAAAATACTGCTGGCGAAGTTGATACATATATCACCGTCCAATAATGGTGGAGGGTTTATGGAAAAATACCTTCTTTCAAAACACGAAGCAGTACTTGTAATTGTTGATATTCAGGAACGCTTGGCGAGTGTCGTACAAAAGAAGGACAGCGTTATCAATAATTGCGGTCGCCTTATCGAACTTGCCAAGCTCTATAACATACCGATTATTGTCACTGAACAGTATCCGAAAGGACTCGGACGTACAGTCGGAGAGCTGAAATCGGTACTGCCTGATTTAAATCCCATAGAAAAAACCAATTTCAATTGCTGTGCTGAGAGCGGATTCACGGATGAGCTCGACCGGCTGTCTCGCAAGACCGTTATCCTGACGGGAATGGAAACACACATATGTGTTCTGCAGACATGTATAGATCTTTTGATGAAGGGCTATTATGTCCATCTCGTAAGTGATGCTGTCAGCTCCAGGACAGAGGACAACTGGAAAATAGGCATTGAGTATATGCGTGCAGCCGGTGCGGTTATCAGCGGGACTGAAACTGTACTTTTTCAACTGCTGAAAGCGGCCGGTTCTGATGAATTTAAGGCAATTTCGAAACTTGTGAAATAGGAGTTGAGGTGATAGCTAGTGCAAAGGGGGCAAATCTTGAGATTATCCTATCAACCTTATTCATCATAGTTTCGGGCGGTGAATTATCCCCGGGTTAGAAAATCTTTGGTTTTCTGACGATGTCTTGACTGATGTGATTATATAGAGGCGGGGGCGGTATAAATTTGAATGAAAGGGGGAAAAGATCGGCAAAAAAAGTTATTGTTCTTGCTCAGTAAACGGGGAAGGACGATGGACAGTGATTCGACGGAAAATGTGAACGTCGAGTACTTCGCAGCGATTTTCGGATGCTATCCTTGGGCGACTATCTCAGTCAGGGTCGTGAAGGGGGTACCTGACAGTCGCGGTGTGTACAATTTTTTTCTAAGTTTATCTTGAGGGAGGGATTTAATGTATTATCAAAACTACGACCCAATGGGGAATGCAATTCTTTCCACCATTGTGGCTGCTGTACCGATTCTTGTTCTCCTGTATTTCATCGCCCTGCATCCGCATAAGGATAAAACGGGCATGCGGCACCTCGGCATCTCCGCGCCATGGGCGGCTTTTTTCGGCGTTATCGCGGCCTTTTTCATCTCTTGCGGACCGTTTGGTATGCCGGTGCCAACGGCGGTATCAGCCTTTGCGCTGGGGACCCTTTCAGGATTTCTGGGTATCATCTGGATCGTCCTGGGGGCCATGTTCCTCTACACCATGACCGTCATCACCGGTCAGTTTGAAATCGTAAAAGATTCCATTATCCATATATCCTTCGACCGCAGGCTCCAGTGCGTCTTGATCGCTTTCTCGTTCGGCGCGATTATCGAAGGAACGTCGGGATTCGGAACTCCGGTTGCCATCGCGGGAGCGGTCATGGTCGGTCTCGGCTTCAAGCCGTTCCAGTCGGCTGTTCTGAACCTTTTGGCCAACACAGCTCCTGTGGC
>JBGOVD010000367.1:0-2925 GCA_041477935.1 Dissulfurispiraceae bacterium
ATAGGTGTTCCGCATCGATCACGACCATGCAGCCTTTCGGTTTGAGTCTTTCCATGATGATGTCGGCAAGCTGGGTTGTCAGCCTCTCCTGCACTTGAGGTCTGTTAGCCAGGTGTTCCAGTGCCTTTGCGAGTTCACTCAGTCCGGTTATCTTCCCGTCGGGAATGTAGGCTATGCTTGCCTTTCCGATGAACGGTAAAAGATGGTGTTCGCAGATCGAATAGAACGGGATCTCTTTCAGCAATACCATCTCGTCGTGGCTCTCGCCCTCGATAGGTTTAAGCAAATCTTCTACCGGTTCTTTAATGCCGGCAAACAGCTGCGCGTACATCTTGGCTACGCGCGAGGGGGTATCTTTCAGTCCCGGTCTGTCCGCGTCTTCTCCGATGCCTTCCAGGATAAGCCTGACGCCTTCTTCAATCTTCTTGTGGTCCATAGCAGTGAATATTCCTTTTATCGGTAATAACGAAATCCATTTTCATATCGTGCGGAGCACAGGGAATGGATAGCATGATCTGTTCTTCATAAGCGAGCCCGATGACGAGAGGGCGGCGCGGCGCGCCGGAAGCAAACGGTTTGCGGTCACTCAGCAATTTATCATAATATCCCTTTCCATACCCGAGCCTGTTGCAGTCCTCATCGAAGGCCACGCCTGGCGCTATCACAATATCGACGGATTTTATATCTATCGCCCTGTCAGCAGCTTCGAGAGGTTCGAGTATGCCCCAGCATCCGGGCGCAAGGTCCGACCATTCTCTGATCGCGAAGAGTCTCAGTGTTTCGTCGCTCCTGTCGACGCGAGGGAGCACAACGATGCGATTATCTGCAAGGGCCTGCCGGATAAGGTTTTCGGTGTCCACTTCGCTTCGAAATGAGGCATAGAGAAGTATAGTTCCGGCCTTCCTGTATTCTTTCATGGACGTCAGCCTTTCGCAGGCTGCCCGGTCTTTAACCTTCCTGATATCCGGGGAGAGCGAGTCGCGGCGTTGGGTGAGTTCTTTTCTCAGTGATTTCTTGTCGGCTGCTTGTTTGAGGGGATAATCGGGGCAATTGTCGAAGGCAGCTTTTTGATCAAAAGCTCCTGCCATCGATTTCATTTCTGTGCGAGGGCATCGAGCTGCAATTTAATTTCTTTAACCTGTGCTACTGCCTCGGGCGCGCCGTGGTAGGGAGAGATCCCCCTGATGTCGCAATCCATCAGCGCCTGACTGAACTTGATGGCGCCGAGAAACTGAACATCTTTTATGTTCTTCTTCAGGAATTCTATATCTTCATCGGTCCTGATCTTGTTTGCGACGAAAAAGACCTTTTTGACACCAAGGCCCAGTGCCAGTTCCTTAACGGTGTTAGCGGTCTGGATGCTTCTCTGCCCGGGCTCTACTACGACTATAAAGGCGTCAACAGACTCGGATGTCCCCCGCGTCATATGCTCGATGCCGGCCTCCATGTCGACAATTACGATCTCATCCCTGGCGACAATAAGATGTTTCAGGAGTTGGCGAAGCAGCACATTCTCGGGACAATAGCAGCCCGATGAAGCGGTTTTTGCCTTGCCCATCATAAGCAGCGTAATGCCGTCGAACTTGTGCCCTATTTTTTCCGGGATGTCGTCGACACGGGGATTCAGTTTGAAATTGCCGCCTATGGTCCCCGGTTTTGCGCCTGTCCGCTCTTCGATGAGGTCGGCCATTTCGGCGATGGGCCTGATCTTTTCTATGTCGGAAGGGGAAACTCCGAGGGCCTGAGCGAAGTTGGCGTCAGGGTCGGCGTCGACCGCAATCACCTTTTTGCCCTCCGCTGCATAGAGGTGACTCAGAATAGATGAGAGGGTTGTCTTGCCGACTCCGCCTTTACCTGTTATAGCCACTTTCATAGGTAACATTATAGCATAACTTTAATCTTTTTTGAGAGATATGTTATCATTCCTGATGGAAACAAGGAAGATCATTGAAGACGCCGATCATTATCTGATGCCCACTTACAGCCGCTTCCCGATAGTTTTACGAAAGGGAAGAGGCGTAAAAGTCTGGGACACGGGCGGAAAGGAATACCTTGATTTCGTCGGCGGAATAGCCGTGAATGTACTCGGTCATTGCCACCCCAAGGTGGTAGTCGCGATACAGAAACAGGCCCAACGGCTCATTCATGTATCCAATCTCTACCACATCGAGCCCCAGGTAAGGCTGGCAAAACTGCTGGTTACTCATTCCTTTGCCGATAAGGTCTTTTTCTGTAATTCCGGCGCTGAGGCCAACGAAGCAGCCATAAAGATAGCCCGGAAGTATGCCAAGGAGCACTTCGGGCCGGAGTGTTTCGAGATAATTTCGACCTTCAATTCGTTTCATGGCAGGACTATCGCGACCCTGACGGCAACCGGCCAGACCAAGTTTCAGAAAGGCTTTGAACCGATGTTGCCCGGATTCAAGCATGTGCCGTTCAACAACATAGATGCTTTGCGCGCTGCCGTTACTGAAAAGACCTGTGCTGTAATGCTCGAACCCATTCAGGGGGAAGGCGGAGTCAATCTGCCGTCGGAGGATTATCTCAGGCAGGTCCGCGAACTCTGCGACGAGAAAAAACTCCTTCTTATCCTGGACGAGGTCCAGACCGGCATGGGGAGGACCGGCAAGCTTTTTGCCTATGAACATTACGGCATAACGCCCGATATCATGTCTTTGGCCAAGGGGCTCGGCGGCGGAGTGCCTATCGGCGCCATGCTTGCCACCGACAAAGTTGCAGCGGTTTTTCAGCCGCGTACCCATGCATCGACTTTCGGCGGCAATCCGCTGGTCTGTGCTGCGTCTATAGCTACGATCGAAACCCTCCTGGAAGACGGCTTTATCCTCGACCAGTGCAACAGGATGTCCAGCTACCTTATGGAGAGGCTGAATCAGTTCAAGGAGGAATACCACGGCAAGGTTGTCG
>JBGOVD010000156.1:0-5437 GCA_041477935.1 Dissulfurispiraceae bacterium
CAGGGAAAAGGCAGCAAACTTGAGAGATAATGCAGCAAAGATCATAATTCAGCCCATGATCGAAAAGGGCGGCATTGAGCTGTCGATCGGCGCAAAGAGAAGCATGAATTTCGGATCGGTGATTGTATTCGGTATCGGAGGAGATCTCCGAGAAGCGGAGAAGGACTATGCAGTCGGCCTCCCGCCTCTGAATCAGACGCTGGCGCGGCGCATGATGGAAGATACCAGGATCTATAAATATCTTCAGGGCCGGCGAAATTTTGAGGTCTCCCTCAAGAAACTTGAAGAGTTCCTTGTCAGATTTTCACGGTTGATCATCGATATCCCCGAAATAGATGAGATCGACATAAATCCGGTCCTCTTCTCGGAAAGCGGCCTTGTGGCGCTGAATGCAAGCATGCTCCATATATCAAAAATAGAATCGGGCGAGGGCAAAAAGATCAGGGGAGATCTATGCCCCTCCCATCTTTCGATCCCTCCCTACCCGGCACAATATTGCAGGGAAATGATCGCCACGGATGGAACACCTGTGCTTATCCGTCCCATCCGCGCGGAAGACGAGCCCATACTGTATCAACTATTGCAGTCCTTATCGGACGAATCGGTCTATTCGAGATTCTGCCGCCTGCTGAAAGACATGCCGCATGAAAAACTCGTCAGGTTTTGCCAGATCGATTATGACCGGGAAATAGCTTTTGTTGCTTCTATACGTGGCGAGAGCGGTGCCGAGGAATTGATCGGAGAAGTGCGGCTCAGCAAACTTCCGGACCTCGAAAATGCCGAGCTTTCGATCCTGGTTTCGGACCACTGGCAGGGGAAGGGCATCGGCAATTTGCTTATGGATTACTGCATCGAGATCGCGCGGGATGTAGAATTGAAATCGCTCTGGATGGAGATCCTGAAAGAGAACAGGAGGATGATCAGGTTCGGACTCAAATGCGGATTCAGGCAGGCCTATGATGACGGCGACATGGTGAAGGTCGTGCTGGATTTAGAACAAGCGGTCGGATAGCAAGTATAAATCACTTCAACTTGAACACCCGCCCGTTATACGTTATAAATTATGTAGATAGAGAAGCCTGAAGCTTCCGGCATATAGGGAAGATAGCGCAGAGTTCGCTATCGGGTCGGATTAATAACTCTTAATTATGATCGGAGGTCTGAAATGTGGTACGTCGCTGTCTTTGATGCAAAGGAAGAGGTGTCCAGAAAAGAGATTTACCATGAAAGGTCGGAGTGGCTGAAGAAGAGAGAAAAGGTATTCTCGAGGAAGTGCAAAACACTCAACAGGTATGAAGTAGTAGGAAGTTCCCCTGTAAAGGTTTTTTTCATTATTGAAACAGATGATCCCAGGACGTTGAATGTTCTTTCCACCCATTTCGGAGATGCCTGGTACTCGATGACCTATCCAGTAATCGAGCGCGGGATCGCAGAGGCATTGAAAGAAGACCTGTCTGGAATCATCGTAGCCAAGAAGTGATCACGACCGCGCCGGGTTAAGGCTGAAGCGTTGCAGACGCTACACCTCCCGGCGTTGCTCCTGCAAGCTGTTGCACTCCCCAGTTCATAATTAAAGCGTAAGCTGCTGACGTGGTATAATGAGTTGAAATTCGTCTGGGTATCAAGGGAGACAACAAATATGACAGATATTAACGCAGGAATGAAGAAGTTCTTCTTCCTTGCTCTTCTGTTGTCGCTTCTTGGATGCACATCCATGGAAAAGAAGGTCGATGAACACAGTAGTTCATGGATATCCAGGCCGCTTTCCGAACTGAAACAGGCGATGAAGAGTCCCGACTCCTATGCATCCAAAATCGACTGGGATGAGACCACTTACCCGCTTGCAAACGGTTATTTTATTTTCGTCGAACCTTTCAGCCGAGAGTGCTTTATCGAGTGGAAGATTAACCAGAGGAATATAATCATGGATCTTCGTAATGTCGTGTGGGTAAAAGGCGGCATGAAACCGGCTAAGAGTGGCTGTGGACAACGAGAAACGGGGTTCCCATAGGGATAAGAAATCTGACATGATTAATGGATGGGAAAACAGAGACGATTATTGGACGAATATCGCTTCGCCGGGTTTCGACCGCGATCTGAAATACGGGGTATATTCGGAGATCGTACGCTCGGGTTATCCAGCTCAAGAGGGTCCAAAAAAAACGATCTGCGGATGTTGCGGCACGACATATCGGAGCCACTACGACAAGAAAGTGCAGAGGACGCGGGATCTATCCTGTGGGGATGTCCGGATATACCTGGAGGTGGAGGTGCGGCGAGTCCAGTGCAAGAGGTGCGGGACAGTGAAACGAGAGAAACTGCCCTGGCTGGCGAACAATCCCTTTTACACGAAGCGATTTGCTTACCACGTGGGACGGAAGTGTCGAGCCATGACTATCAAGGATGTCGCAAAAGAATTGAAGCTGGATTGGCACACGGTGAAGACACTGGAAAAAGAGTACATGCAGGAGCAGCTGCGACGCAATCCGGTGGCAGCGCCCCGTGCAATCGGAATAGACGAAATATCTCTGCGAAAGGGTCACATCTATCGGATTGTGGTCAGCGACCTAGAGCGAGGGAAGCCGATCTGGTTTGGTGGCGAAGATCGCTCAGAGGCGAGTCTTGATCTGTTTTACAACTCATTGGGACCAAAGAAGGGCGAGAAGATTGAGCTTGCGGTGATGGACATGTGGAAAGCCTTTGAGAAATCGACGAGGAAGAATGTTCCCGGGGCAGCGATCCTGTATGACAAGTTTCACGTTATGAGGCATCTGGGAGATGCTTTGGACAAGATAAGGAAGATCGAATACGCGCGTCTTTCCGGTAAAGATCGGTCATATATCAAGGGACAAAAGTATACGCTTTTGTCGAACCGTGAGAATCTCACGCTTGATGGCCGCAACGCATTAAAAAAGCTACTTGGGGCCAATAAGCGGCTCAATACAGCTTATGTTTTAAGAGAATCCTTTGGGCCGCTCTGGAACTATCAGACAGAAGGTTGGGCACGACGGTTCTTCGACAACTGGAAAGCATCACTTAAATGGCAGAGACTGGAACCCTATGAGAAGTTTGCTGCGATAATCGAACGTCACTGGGACGGCATCGCTGCCTATAGTCGACCTGAGAACAAAGTTTCATTGGGCTTTGTCGAAGGGTTTAACAACAAGATTCGGGTGATCCAAAGAAGGGCTTACGGGTTACGCGACGAGGAGTATCTCCGACTTAAAATCCTTACCTGTATGCTCAAGGAGATATAAAATGACCCACACGATCACGCGATGACCCATTACATATTTACTTCTCTTTTACCGTCACGACAAAAACCGGCACTGCCAGCAGCAGAATGACTGCCATTGCCCCGAACGAATACAGGTAATCATAGCGCGCAATCAGAAATCCCGCAAGGATAGGCCCGGTGGCATGTCCTATATCGAAGATGGTGCCAAAGGTACCCATCGCCGTTCCGAAATGCTTTTCCTTGCACAAGTCGGCCACAAAGGCGGCACCGGACGATGTCACGAGTGCCTCTCCGAAGCCGAAGACTGCTGCTGTGATCATAAGGGGGTAAAACCCTTTAAACACCGGAATCAAGCCGAAAGAGACGGCGCAAATTATCAGGCCGGCGGTTATCAGCGACTTGCGCCCGTACCTGTCCGATGTTTTTCCCATGACCGGCTTGGACAATATCGTCGTGACCACCTGGACACCCCATAGAATGCCGGCTTGAAATTCGTTAAGGCCCGCGACAGTAACGGCATAGATGGGAAGAAATGCCTCAAGAGCCCCCATTGTCATATTCTGCAATCCTTCCATTGCAGAGGTGATGGCAACCCGCTTATCGCTCACCACCTCTTTGATGCCAGAGATGAATTTCAGAGAGGCGGCCCTGAGCCCTATACCGCTCCCTGTCCTCTTATCACCTCTCAAGATGCTCAATGCCAGGACAAGAGACAGCACCCCAGCCACGCCGCTTGCCAGATAAGCATAGTGGAACTCGGCAATGGATGGTGCGGCGGCCCCGACTGAGCTGTGGAGGATAAAGCCTCCGAGCGGAGCCCCCAGCAGGTTTCCGATAATTGTCACCGACGAAAACCATGAAAGCATTTCGCCTTTTTTCGATCCGGCTATGTCAGCGACGACTGCCATTGATACGGGGCCGTAGATTGCCGTTGCAAGGCCATGCAGGAACCTTATGATGATCAACAGGCTGTAATCCTTCACCAGCAGATAGGTGAACGGCATAAAGGCAAAAAAGAGCAAGCCGACAAGCATTGTCTTCTTTCTGCCAATTACGTCCGATAGCGCTCCTGCCGGCAGCTTGAAGAATATGCCGGTCACAGTCGATATTCCGACAGCGAATCCTATGGCTTCAGGCCCGCCTCCCAGATAAAGGGCAAAAAGCGGCAGCACCGGGCTTCTCGCAAGTGCGTAAGAAAGCCTTGCGAAGAAGCCCACTGAACAGAGTGCCGCAAAAGGAGAAAACAGCTTGTTCATCGATCCGCTTAAGACGCCTTGACTACCAGGACCGCGCATTTAGAGAGTCCTATGACCTTCTCTGTCGAGCTTCCCATGAGAAATTTATCTATGCCGGTCTTGCCGTATGTTCCCATAACGATCAGATCCACGCCCCTGCCGCCGGCAACATCTACAATAGCCTCGTATGACCGTCCTTGGGGCGTCACCTTCTCTGCCGTCACGCCTTCCTTTTGGGCCTGTTCAACAACCTTGTTAACAATCGCTGTCGCCTCTTCATATCCACCCTGATCGCGCATCGATGATAGAGCAATGACCATGCCGCCGCAGCGCTTTGCAATGCCGATTGCCTCGACAACTGCTGCATTGCTATGCTCCGAACCGTCCGTAGCGACCAGAATATTCTTGTATGAGATCACCGCCTCTTTAGGAACTACAAGCACTTTACATGGAGCACGCTGGATGATCTTTGCTACGACTTCGCCCATCATCAGTTTCATAAGCCCCTTCGCGCCACGCTTACCTGTAATAATCATGTCGACCTGTCTTTCTTCAGCCTCGGCGATGATGCAGTTATCGGCTTCGTTATCCGTGCAGATGAAGGTTTCGCAAGGGACGCCCGCACTTTGTGCCCTGAGCTTTATAGCTTCAAGGTGCTTAAGCCTCTCCTCCTCTTCGAGTTCAACATGCTTCTGGGCAATGGACTCGTATTCCATCGCAGTCTCGATCACCGACATAACATATAGCTTGCTCGAACATTTTCCCGCGAAACTTATCGCCTCCCGTATGGCCCCCTCGCTGTATTCCGTCCCATCTGTAGCCAAAAGCAACTTCTCCGCTTTTCCAACCGGACAATATGCCGCTTCGTTCATTGTGTTCCTCCTTTTTGTGTACTCACGTTCAGTTCTTCCATATTAGCCGTCTATTCATTTCTCTACAACAGCGCTTTCCATGCATAGCCTGC
>JBGOVD010000289.1:0-3810 GCA_041477935.1 Dissulfurispiraceae bacterium
CATTATGAATCTCCACGGGCCGACAAGCCTTTCATCCCGATAGATTGTACCGCCCTTCCGGAGCATCTCCTGGAAAGCGAACTCTTCGGCCACGAAAAAGGGGCCTTCACGGGCGCGCATGAACGCAAGGCGGGCCAGATCGAATATGCTAACGGCGGAACGATCTTCCTGGATGAAGTCGGAGATCTCCCACTCTCCGTCCAGAAAAAATTTCTCCGCTTCATTCAGGAGCGCGAATTCCTGCGAGTCGGCGGCAGCAGCAGGGTCAAGGTCGATGTCAGGATAATCGCAGCCACAAACCGGGACCTGGATGCTGAGATTAAAAGCGGCAATTTCAGAGAGGACCTTTTTTTCAGACTTAATGTAGTCAGGCTCACGGTCCCTCCGCTTCGCGAAAGGAAAGATGATATACCCGTGCTCGCCGCTCACTTCCTGGCAAAGTATGCTGCGGCGAATGCCAAGGTCATAACTTTCATTGACAGCGACGTCATTGAGGCCTTCCTGCGATACGACTGGCCCGGCAACGTACGGGAACTCGAAAACGCCGTAGAGCGCGCGGTAGTCCTCTGCCCCTCCGGCACGATTACGATGCCCTTTCTGCCCCGTGCTATCCGCGAGCTGAGGGTGACCCGGACGGATGGCGGCGAGGAACTGAACCTTGTTGAAACCGAGAAACGACTGCTAATGCGCGCCCTCGAAAAGACGGCTTGGAACCAGACCAAAGCAGCGGAAGTACTCGGCATTTCCCGCAAACAGCTGCGAACAAAGATGAAGCACCATGGGTTACTGCCTGAAGAATGATTTTTTTTAGATAGTGAAATTACCCGCGACGCTTTTCCATGCAATCGCTTTTCAAGGTATCGATCAGAGACGCGATCCTTTCAGAAAGCCCTTCTATGTCGTTGTACAAACTCTTAGCCTTTTCCTTATCCCCCACCTGGCATGCCTGCACGGCCTCCTTAGCTAACGCATGAATCTTGGCGTGCGGGTCTTCGATGGCCCTGAAGCTCGGGACGCCGCCGCATACACGCTGTCCGTCGGAATCATACCACTTCCCGAACCTGCATGTATGGTGGTCGGGCAATTTCGATGGATCGATCCTTTCACCGCCTTTAATGCAGGAAGATATTTTTCCTACAAATATCCTGTGGTCTGTCTTGGCAAGATCGAGGATCATCAATTCGTTACCCCTGATCTTAAAGCCGGATGTTGCATTCCTTAAGTCGTCTGATATTTTTGTGAGATTGTTGACTTCAAGCATCGTTTCTATAGACATATTCTCCATCTCCTTAGCGATGCCGGATGTCTTCTCAATATTGGCGGCAACTTCTTCGGAAGCAGCAGACTGTTCCTCGACAGCCGTAGCTATTTGTGTTACCTGGTCGCTCACTCTGCCGACTCCCTCGACTATGTGATTCAACAAGTCACCGGCCTGCTTCATATAGTCGGTAGCATGCGCAACTTCCTCTGCTGCACCTTCCATCGACTTGGCGGTCTCGCTGGAGTCGGACTGCACTGCCCCTATCTCATTCGAAATATCAGCCGTTGCCTTTATGGTCCTTTCCGCCAGCTTTCTTACCTCGTCCGCCACAACCGCAAATCCCCTGCCCTGCTCTCCTGCCCTGGCTGCCTCAATCGCAGCGTTCAGAGCCAATAGATTTGTCTGATCAGCAATGTCCTTTATCACAGTGACTATACTGCCTATTTGATTTGCCCTTCCGTTCAGCTTTACGATCATAGCGGACAGATCTTCAGAAGAGGCACGGACCCTGTTTACAGTCTCAACCGCGCCGTCGACCACCTCTTTTCCTTTTCTTGCTGTTTCCATGGCTTCAGCGGATGTCTCCGACGCAACAGCGGCATTTTTTGCTATATCTACAATTGTCTGGCTCATCTGCTCGGCAGAAGCGGCTATCTGTGCCGCCTGTCCCGCCTGTTCGGAAGCGCCCTCCTTTATTTTTTCATTCCTTGTCCTCAAGGAATCAACAGCAGATACCGTACTGTTTGCGGTGGCAAGTATCTTTGATAGCGTCGTGTTATAAGAGTCGATCACTTTTTCCAGGGCCTTCAACAGCTCGGACAGTTCATCGTTACCACGTATTTCAAGCTTCACATCAAGGTTTCCTGCCGCAAGCTGATTGGCCGTATTAACCGCTTCATTCAGGGGTCTTGTAATGCTTCTTACTACCCAAAAAGCCACGAAAACTGCAATTCCCGTGGCGATCACGCTGAAAATAACAATTACCATACCGGCAGTTTTGGCATTGCTGTCGGCCGCAGTATTAATGTCAGTCGACTTCCCCCTGACAAATGTGCCCAGATCTTCTGCTCCAGCTACATAGGCAGCCTGCACGGGCATAAATTTATCAAGCATAGCCAGAGCTTCCTTTCGCTTGCCCTCCCTGAGCAGCTTTACTATCTGGTCCCTCATTTCTGCGGTAGGCTTTCTTTTGTCGGTCAGTGCCTGTAACAGGGACTTCCCTTTTTCAGACTGAACTAAAGCTTTGAGCTTGTCAAAATCATCGGTAATGCCCTTTCTCGTGTCCTGCATTGCCGCAATTGCCTTGTCCAGGCTCTCTTTATTGTCAGCAATAGAGGCCGTCTGAAGATAGCCGGTGGCTGTTATGATATTCTTTGTGAGATCTCCAAGTATGGAAACCTGGACCAGCCGCTTGCTCCCCATTTCCTGAATGTTGCCTCTCAGCGTTGAAATGGAAATATAAGCTGTAATAGAGACTATACCGGCCATCAACATAACAACTCCAAACCCCACAAATAACTTTGCTTTGATCGTCAGATTCTTAGTCATACTCCCCCTGGCTACCTAATTGATTTATCTGATATTATTGTCGTATCTTTTGCGTTTTTTATTAAGCATCCTCTTTATACCACAGCGTAGCACTGGAGTGCAATGCGCTGCGTCACATATACTAATAAAAACCTCGTATCAGATGTCAGCCGGGCATGGTATGCTTAAAAATACATACTTAGAAAGGTTTTTATATGGACAGAGCTGAATTCTTGAAGATACGTCATTATCTGGGAAAAACCCAGAACGCCATGGCACGTTTATTGGGTTGTTCTCTAAAGGCGATACAGAGCTTCGAACAGGGAAGAAGAAACATCCCCGTGCACGTAGAGCGGCAGGTCCTGCTTTTTCTCCACTTGAAGAAATCGCCCGACGTAAGATTCAAACCGTGCTGGGAGTTACTTAGTTGCGATGCAGAGACCAGGCAGCGTTGCCCTGCATGGGAATTTCAGGCCGGACACATCTGCTGGTTCATTAACGGGACATTCTGCCATGGTCAAACCCAAGAGGACTGGAAGAAAAAAATGGAAATGTGCCGGGTTTGCAGTGTATTTCAGACCACAATGCCTCTGCTTTTCAAACACAATTCCGACGATCAGTCCTGAAACAATATAACTCTGAAGTTTGAGATTTACCCTCCGCATACCGGGCAATGACTTGCACGATATGCGGAGAGCTGACATATTTTAACTACTTAACCTCATGACTCAGGCCGAGATAGTAGACCTGGGGGTTTGAGTGGAATTCATGCTTCAACACGGCGACCCTCTCGGTCAGTATGGTCTTAGTAACCGGGTCATCGGGGTCCTTGATATTTCCGATCCTCCGCGCTCCGAAGGCGCAAGCGTCCACGCAAGCGGTCTTCAGTCCCTTGGTAATCCGGTGATAACAGAAATTGCATTTTTCAGCTACATGCAATGTGGGGTGAAAGAAGCGCGCACTGTAAGGGCAGTTGGAAATGCAAGCCCCGCAGCCTATGCACCATTTCCTGTCGACAAGCA
>JBGOVD010000073.1:0-7978 GCA_041477935.1 Dissulfurispiraceae bacterium
ATTTCCCATGAAAAACCGCGCCTGGTGAACAAAAGAATTGCAGCGACGATGATAAGATTATGGAACAACAAAATCAGATTGTTCCAGAGACTCCTCATAATATAAACGGACAGCGGAACTGAAATCTGCTTTATTATGGATTGATGCTGGATGAAAGTTGAACACGAATCACTGATCTGCCCCGAAATAAAGAGCCACATGATCTGCCCCGTAGCAAAATACGGCAAAAATTCTGCGACAGGCGTTCTGAATATTGCAGAGAAAACCAATCCGATGCAGCCGACCATGATACCCGAACTTATCGTTATCCAGAAGGGTCCTATAAGTGACCGCCTGTACCGGTGTTTGATATCATGCCATCCCAGAGAAAACCACATATTGAAATGAGTAATTATCGCGATAAACTCGCTCCTCGTCTTTTTATGAGGGTACATGGCAGTGGAGATGAGGACTATTCCTGATGGTTTTATATACATCCGAACGAAAATAGCGTGCCGCGCTCGAGATGTGCCATGCCAGATGCCGGAGATCCCGAAACCTTTTTTTCTGCGCAAGATGGATGATACGGGATTTCGGACAGAGTGCGACATTGTAGCCTTTAATCTGCGTGCGGGCGCAAATATCGACATCTTCATAGTAAAGGTGGAATCCCTCATCAAAACCGCGTATTGCCTTGAATGTAGCAGCACGGAACATCATGCATATCCCCGCAAACCAGTCAGGATACAGTAAGGCTGAGTGCTCCGACTGCAGCAGTTCGGGAATTATACCGGCGTTCCTGCTGAATAGCCTCCTTACAAGCTGTCCGGGTGTTATAAAATATCTCGCGCTGTCCTCCACGGCACCACCGGCGTTGGAAACTATCGGGGCAACGATGCCGACATTAGCAGAGTGCAGCGCTTCAAGCAGAGTTGGAAAGGGATTCATGTCAAGACGGACATCCGGATTAAGCACACAGAAAAAATCAGATATACTGGCTGCGAACGCAGCATTATGATTTGCCCCGAACCCCTGTGCATCCTTGTTGTTTATGAGTTTGACCGGGAAGGAATATGCGCCGGGGTCGATGGAGGTATCTTCAGGGATGTTATGTGTGATGATGATGGCTGAAGGCTTGACATGAAACTCCTTGAAATCCTCCAGAATATTTTTGATCATAGCGCCCTGGCCATGGCTTACAATTGATATGGTTAGTCTATCCATAGATTTTATTGCGATGTCGGCAAATCTCCGACCAATCGGCGCCCCCACGCCTAGGCGGTGAATGAACTATGTCGGCAACAATACCAGCGTTGTACTGCGATAACAGATAAAGCAAAAGACGCAGTCCGTTTGAAAAAAACTCGACTATGTCGGTCATTAGCTTACAACAAGTTTTCGCCAAAAAACAATAATGCCCGCAACCCCGGAAACATTTTTTGACAAGTCCCAATGCATGTCACAGTCTTCAGTCCCAATGCGCTTGGCTCTTTTCCAACCGCAGACGGGAGGCAATCAGGAATGGCCTCAATCCGAACTGATATATTCATAGTATTGAAACGTACCGGAAACCGAGCGGGTTGCTTCATCCTGCATGAATATTTAAAATGGAATAAGTCAGTCCAAATTTGCCAATCGAGGTGCCGATGAAAACGAATGATGCTTTTTTTTTATTGAACGATACTCTGCAGACCATCAAGAGACGCCGCAGTATCCGCATGTTTACAAAGGACGGGCTTTCGGATGAACAGATCACAGCCCTGCTCCAGGCGGCGAACGAGGCGCCCTCTGCCCACAATCAGCAGTCTTGGCGGTTTATTGTCCTGAGGGGACAAAAAAAACAGGGGCTTGCAGATCTCGTCGCGGCGAGATCAGAAGGCTTTCCCAGGCCGGCATCCGCGTTGCTTCGTATGGCTGCGCGCAGTATCGCGAGCGCACCGGTGGTCATCGCGGTGGCAAATACCGGCGATCTCATCGATCACGGCACCGATCTTTTCAAGGTCGAAAAGGAGATGGCTCACGACTTCTTCAGGACTATGGAGATACAGAGCTCAGCGGCTGCCGTACAAAACATGCTCCTTGCGGCCACGTCCCTGGGACTTGCTGCGGTCTGGCTCGGCATACTCTTTTTGATCAAGGCGGAGGTGCTGAAATTCCTCGAAGAGCCTGCGGGTGAATTCATGGCGGTGATTCCCGTGGGATATCCAGCGCGTGAAGGCGGAGGTCCTCAGAAGGAGCCATTTGAGATGAAAGTCAGGTTCCTTGATTGATCCGTTCGGGCAGGATAGCCTGTCACCACAGGCGTCTTTCCCGTTTGACGATTGAATTTATCGCGGCATTAATATTATGATGTTGCTCACATGCCCCGTAAATTATCCATTCTCATTACCAACGCCGAACTGAAATGCCGTGCGGGCACTGAACTGGTGGTCCGCGACCTGTCACTGGGGCTGCTGAATGAAGGCCACCATCCGATGGTATATAGTCCACATCTCGGCAATGTGGCAGACGAAATAGCTGCATCGGGCATTCCGGTCGTCGACAATCTTGACCAGCTGCCCCGCGATCCCGACATCATTCACGGGCACCACAACGTCGAGACTGTCGAAGCGCTCCTGCATTTCCCGAAGGCAAGCGGAATTTATGTTTGCCATGACCGCACTTCCTGGCATGATGTGATTCCGATGTTCCCCCGCATCTTCCGCTATGTGGCCGTTGACCTGAACTGCCGTGAAAGATTGTTGGAATCACAGGTCCCGGCGGAAAAGATAGGACTTATCCACAATTGGGTCGATATGGAGCGGTTCCATTTGCGTGCGGTGCTCCCATCATCTCCCAGGCGTGCGCTTGTTTTCAGCAACTACGCAGGAATCGGTTCTCATCTTGAACCTATCCGGGAAGCCTGCAGAGATCAGAATATTCCCCTTGACACAATCGGCATGGCCTGTGGTACCGCCGTCGAGAGCCCCGAGAAGTTTCTCGGCGATTACGATCTTGTGTTTGCCAAGGCTCGCTGCGCTTTGGAGGCAATGGCGACCGGAGCGGCAGTGGTGCTGTGTGATACCAGAGGACTTGGTCCCATGGTTACAGCCTCCGGGGTCGAAAAGCTCAGGCCCTGGAATTTCGGTATGCGCTGCATGACCATGCCTCTCGATCCTGCGTTGATAATCCAGGAAATCAAGAAATATAACCCGTCCGACGCAATGGCAGTCAGCGGGTACATCAGGCAGCACGCAGATTTTTCAGGCGCGATCGATAAGTATGTGCGCCTGTATAGCGAAGTGACGGAACAGCATCGGTCAAGACCGGAGCCGGCTGTTGACGAATTCAGGGATTATCTGCAATTAACGATGCAGCGGCTTGGTGAACTTGAGCTCGAAACCTCCCTTTATCGGCAACCTTTCCGCATGCCGGCCATATCACGGTTGGCTATTGCCGGGCTGCACATCAGGATTATGGCGGCGCCAAAGAAGGTAAACAGCGGGCAGATGTTCAGCGTTCAGGTAGAACTTGAGAATCATACCGCGATGACGCTGGGTACATTTCCACCTCTGCCTATTAATTTTGCCTATCACTGGATGTCCCCCGTGAGCAGGAGGGCGGTTGTTTATGACGGCATGCGAACTCCCATTCCGCATCCCCTTTATGCAGGTGAAAAAGGGATTTATTTCGTTGTGGTGTCCGCCCCTGAAAGAAGAGGGACCTTCCGCTTGCGTATAACACTTAAGCAGGAGGGGTTCCGCTGGCTGGACCGGTGGTATCCGCGAGTTTGTGCTGATGCGAAAGTCGTGGTGGAATGAAAAGGAGCTATCCATTGAAAAAAAACGCATCGGAACTCACACTGAAGAATCTGGAGGACATCCTCCCGGTGAAGGTCATACGGGATTCTTCTTTCATAACTCCGGGGTTCCTTTCCGACCCGCAAGACGGCATGATTGTTTTTCTTGAAGACGTGAAATACCTGGACAATCTTAAAAATACCCCCGGGGTGTCATGCGTCCTGACTACCGAAGAATTAGCAGGGAGACTGCCACAAATACCGGGTGTTGCCATTTGCGCCGAACCGCGTCGTTCCTTCTTCGATCTCCACAATCGCCTCGCGCTGAAAACGGATTTTTACTGGACCGATTTCCCCACCGAGATCAATCCTTCTGCCCGTATACACCAGAGGGCTTGTATCGCAGAGAAGAATGTACGCATCGGTCCGGATACTGTTATCGGACCGAATGTGACCATTGAGGAACGCTGCCTGATCGGATCTTCCGTGACCATACGTGCCGGAGTTGTCCTTGGATCGATCGGATTCCAATCCAGCCGGACGGCCGCGGGGATGATGGATATGGTCCACGCCGGAGGAATAATAATTCGTGACCATGTGGAGATACTGTCCAACGCGGTAGTCGCAGTAGCCGTATTCCGGCAATTTACAACCGTAGGGGCGGGGTCGCGGATCGGCAATACTGTCTTTATATCCCATAATGTCCAGGTGGGGTTGCGATGTTTTGTGGGGCATGGCAGTGTCGTCAATGGGAACGTCCGTCTCGGCGACGACGTATGGATAGGCCCCGGTGCCGTTCTCGTCAATAATATCACACTCGGCGATGGTGCACAAGTCAGCCTCGGTGGTACGGTGACTACCGATGTGCATGCCGGCGAGCGTGTTACCGGTATGCTTGCCATCGACCACAAGAAAATGATGCGACATATTAAATCTCTTAAACAGGAGCCTTCATGATGGAAACGATGGCCCCAATGCCTTTTATCATCGGCGCTCCACGTTCCGGCACCACACTGCTTCGAATGATGCTCGATTCACACCTGCGGGGGCACGACAAATATGTGCATGCGCGCTTTGCGGCACGGTCCTGCATAAGTCGACTCGGGATTGCTATTGCGCAGCCGCGCAATATGATTTATAGTATTCGTCTGGTATATTTCAATGGATAAAGAAAGCGGATGAAAAAGCTCATTATCAACCTGGTCCCTACCGGGATAGTGCCGACTAAAGAGATGACACCACATGTGCCTCTATCACCCGAGGAGATTGTCTCTGATGTATTGAAATGTTCCGGGTTGGGAATATCAATGGTTCATCTCCATGCTCGTGATGCCGACGGAAAGCCGACTTATGAGAAGGAAATATATGCCGAAATAATAGAAGGTATCCGCGCTGTTAAGCCTGAACTTATTATCGTGGCATCCACCAGCGGCAGGAATTTCAATGAATTCGAGAAGAGAGCCGATGTCCTCAATCTTGAAGGGGTATTAAAGCCTGATATGGCGAGTTTAACCTTGGGGTCGGTAAATTTCAGCCGGGCGCTGAGCATCAACAGTCCAGATACCATCATAAGATTGCTGGATAGAATGAACCAACAGGGAGTCAAGCCGGAATTCGAGGTATTTGATATCGGGATGGTCAATTACGCGCATTATCTTATCAAAAAAGACCTCATAACTCCGCCATACTATTTCAACATCATACTGGGCAACATTGCCGGTGCGCAGGCCAAACTCCTCCATCTTGGCTTGATAATTTCCGAACTCCCCGATGAATCATACTGGTCGGTGGCCGGAATCGGCAATTGCAGCAGAAGCATTAGCGCAACAGGAATTATCTTCGGAAACGGGGTTCGGATAGGGATTGAAGACACCATCTGGTATGACGACATCGGGACTGTTCTCGCAACTAACTACTTACTCGTCGAACGCATCGTAAGTATTGCTGAAATATTGGAGAGGCAAATCGCAAGTCCATTCGATGTGAGGCAGATGTTGCAACTGCCGATGCGAAGCGGAGTTGCATAGACCGGGCTCAAAGGCCCCGGAAGGATATTTTTGAAAGAAAGAGGTCGGATTTTTCCTGTAATCCACTTATTCGACTTCCATATCGTCGAAATACTGATAGAGCGGAGAGGTTTCCGTATAGTAGTCGATACCGTCGTCATCCTGACCTTTCAGGCGCTCGTATGCGACTGTGGCGACGGCAGCTGCCGTGAGGCCGGCCACCGCTCCGAATAAGCCTCCGAGACCCGGTTTTTTTCTATTTGAAAGCATGCCCGCTGCCGCCCCGGCGGCTACCGCAGTTCCCAATGTTATAAGGTATTTTGATTTATTCATGGCTCTAATAAGATACCATGATCGAAGCCGCGACATAAAGTTTTCTCTCACCGTCGAAATAGTATAAAATACGTCTCATGAAAGCTACGAAGAAGTTGATAGTCATCGGCGACAGGGTGCTGGTGGAGCTGGACGAGAGCAGGGAGCGCACGACGACGGGGCTGTACCTTCCTCCTACGGTAAAGGAAAAAGAGAAGGTGCAGGGCGGATATATCGTAAAGGTAGGGCCGGGCTATCCGGTAAGCGATCCCAACGCGATAGTCGATGAACCATGGTCGACTAAGAAGAGGGAAGAGTTGAAATACATCCCGCTTCAGGCGATGGAAGGCGACTATGCCATTTTCCTCAAGGATGCTGCGATAGAAATAGAGTTCGAAGGCAAGAAGTATCAAATCGTTCCGCATTCCGCCATACTGGCGCTTGTGCGCACAGAGTTCGCAGATGAGTAAGTCATGACCGAAACGCTCTTCATTTTTATCGGATTAGTCGTCGGTGCAACCGTCGTGTATCTTATCCTTTCATCCCGATTCAAGATGATCTCAGCGAAAGAGGTTGCGAACCTTCAGGCTGACCATGCAAATGAGATCAGGGACATCGAGGGAAGGGCAAAGGGCGCTGAAGCTTCTGTGTCGGAGCTGCGCCAGCAGTTGAGAGAGGCCGAATCCGAGAAGGGTAAACTGAGGTCAGAGCTCGACATCGAGCGGCAGCAGCGGATTGAGACATCGACCCGGCTTGAAGAATCATACAAGAGGCTCGAAGATTCCTATAAAAATCTCGACGAGCAGAAGGCCATCTTCGAGGTGATGAAGAAGGAGATGGCGGACACCTTTAACGCCCTCTCATCCGCGGCATTGAAGAGCAGCAGCGAAGACTTTCTGAGGCTTGCCTCCGAAAGTCTGGGGAAGGTCGTGGTCGATACCAAGGGCAGGCTCGGGGAACACCACGCCGCTATAGACGCTACAGTGAAGCCCCTGCAGGAACTCCTGAAGAGATACGAGCAGCAGATAAAGGAGAGTGAGGAGAGCCGGCACAAATCCTTCGGCAGTCTCTCGGAGCAGATCAGGTCTTTATCTTCGATGCAGGATCGCCTCCAGGCAGAGACGAAGAATCTCGTGACTGCTCTTAGGAAACCGAAGGTCAGCGGCTCCTGGGGAGAGATCGGATTGCGGCGGGTTGCCGAACTCGCAGGCATGACCGCTTATTGCGACTTCTATGAGCAGGAATCGGTTTCGGCCGAGGTCGGAAAGCTTCGTCCCGACATGATCGTGCGGCTGCCGAACGGACGTGAGATCGTCGTGGATGCTAAGGCCCCGGTCGATGCCTATCTGAACACCTTGTCCGCCCAGTCGGAAGAAGAGAGGAAGAAAGGCATCGCCAACTATATCCTGCAGATAAGAAATCATATGAATTCGCTCAGTTCGAAGTCCTACTGGGACCAGTTCCCGCAGTCTCCCGAACTCGTAGTCATGTACCTGCCGGGTGAATCCTTTTTCAGCGCCGCGCTGGAACATGACCCTAAGCTCATTGAGGACGGGAGTATGAAGAAGGTTATCCTCGCCACGCCGACGACCTTCATCGCGTTGTTGAAAGCGGTTGCTTACGGATGGCAGCAGGAGCAGGTGACCAAGAGCGCGCAGGAGGTCAACAAGCTCGGCAAGGAGCTTTACGAACGGTTCTCAATCGTGCTGGAACATTTCGCCAAGACCGGCGCTGCGATGCGCAAGGCCGTCGAATCGTATAACGAGGGCGTCAGGTCGATGGAGACCCGCCTGATTCCATCTATCAGGAAATTCAAGGACCTCGGCATATCGAGTGCAAAGGATGTCGTTTCACCGGAAGAGATAGGGCAGACGACGAAGAGCGCGGACCATCTCGCGGTAGA
>JBGOVD010000310.1:0-3540 GCA_041477935.1 Dissulfurispiraceae bacterium
ATTGGCATAGAAACTGCAATCACTAATAACAAGCTTCTGTGTTTTGAATGGTTCGATTCCGGGGGGGGGGCAGTGAACGTACTGGTAACTCACGACGGGTCTGCGGATGCCGAGAGCGCTCTCAGGTACAGCGCCCTGAAGGTAAAGGAAAATGGCGGAGGAACGATATCCCTCTATATCTTCCAGGGGCTAGGCGACGGAGAAATAGATTATTCGTCAAGTGTACGGTCTCTGGATACCCCGTGCTCAAAAAAGAGCAGCGGGCCTGTCGGGCTGAACGTTTTTCTGGGTAAAGGAGACCCGAAGGCCGAGATCCTGGGTTTTACCCTGACCGAAAAGGTCGACCTCATAGTAACGGTCCCATCCTGCTCCTCATTCGTTCAAGGCACATCGGTCCCTGTTTCCATGATCCCTGCAACCATCCTGGTACCTATGGATGACCGGACAATGCAGGAATCCGTCATCAGGCAGATAACCGGCGAAGCAATGTCGACGTGTTCAAAGTTATTGCTTCTGGGCATAGTTCCCATCCACCTTTATAATCCATCGGAAGAAGCAGAACTGGATGCCGTAAAAGATGCTACGATGAAGGCCCTGGAACAGGCTGCAGCTGCGCTGGGCCAGAGGGGCGTGCAGGTTGAAGAGATGCTCAGGATGGGATTCCCGGATGAAGAGATAATCAGGGCGGCCGAAGAAAACAGGGTGTCGATGATCGTGATCCCATGCGCTTCGGACCATTCTTCCGAGCTAAACAAAGCAGCCAGCATCATACTGGATGAAATAAAGCAGGTAAACATACCCATTTTGTATTTGCCTGTGTAGTGTTATCAAAGCGATATAAATATCAAAAAAGGGGGTCTTACTTTAATCATGGAAAATGATGTTTCGTCACTTCCCAAACAGCGCTTTCCGGGTCTGTTCAGTCGCCTGAAGCAGGTCCGGGGGTCCCGTACAACCATGGTCTGTTTATTCGCTCTTGCTCTGACCGTCCTCATGTTTGTTTCAATGGCATTCGTTTCACCTGAAGCGGTACAGGCTGCCGAGGGCGGCGCCAAATCGGCCCTGCCGTGGTGGGCTTGGCCGCTCATTCTTTTTATTGTGACATTCTTCCTCGGTATAGTGGCCGTTCTCGGCGGTGTGGGCGGCGGCGTCCTCTTCGTGCCGATCGTCAGCGGATTTTTCCCTTTTCATCTTGATTTTGTCAGGGGGGCCGGCCTTCTTGTAGCTCTCGCCGGTGCCCTCGCAGCCGGCCCCGGTCTTCTGAAAAAAGGCCTGGCAGATCTCAGGCTTGCATTACCCCTTGCCGTTATAGCCTCGGCCTGCGCCATTGCTGGTGCGATGATCGGCCTGGCACTTCCGACAAATATAGTCCAGATAGCTCTCGGAGTTACCATACTTGGTATCGTCCTTATCATCATCCTGGCGAAAAAGTCCGAGTATCCCGAAGTGAAACAGGCTTGCGCATTGTCGACCGCACTGAGGATAAACGGTATCTACCATGAGGCCTCATCAGGCCAAAACATCAACTGGCAGGTCCACAGGACTGCCCAGGGCCTTGCGACATTTGTGATAATAGGCATTATGGCCGGTATGTTCGGGCTAGGCGCAGGCTGGGCGAATGTGCCTGTGCTCAACCTGATGATGGGCGCTCCGCTCAAGGTCTCGGTCGCCACGAGCAAGTTCCTCCTGTCTATCACCGATACTTCGGCGGCCTGGATCTATGTCAACAACGGCGCCGTTCTGCCGATGGTTGTCGTACCCTCGATCATAGGCATTATGCTCGGGTCGATCGTGGGAGTCAGGATCCTTGCAAAGACAAAGCCTGCGGCTGTCAGGTATATAGTAATAGTCATGCTCTTTTTTGCGGGCGGCAGGGCCCTGCTTAAAGGGCTCGGCATATAGACATCAAAGGAGAAAATGCAATGGCAGATAAATTGAAGGCTACAGAAGAACAACTGGTATACGCAAAACTCCTCGATCTCGGGATGAAAGTCGGGCTGCTGACATTGACAATAACCTTTATTATTTACGCGACCGGAATATTCACACCGTATATCCCGGTCTCCGACCTGCCGAAGTACTGGAGCATGCCCGTTCACCAGTACCTCGAAGTAACCGGTATACATCCGGGATGGGCATGGCTCGGACTGCTGGGCAAGGGAGATTTTCTTAACTTCACCGGCATCGTCTTCCTCGCCGCCGTAACTCTCATCTGTTACGTAAGGATCATACCCATACTTTTCAGGAAAAAGGATACGATCTATGGCGTCATTGCGATCGTAGAAGTCCTGGTTCTTGCTTTGGCAGCTTCAGGTGTATTGAAATCGGGAGGCCATTGATCAGTCGGTGCGCTGTTCAATAAAAAAAGGGTTAACATTTGACTCGAAATACCTTACTATTTAGTATAGACCCACGGAAAAGGAGGCTTTGATGAAAAAGAATAAAGATATAAAAGTCCTGCTGGTCGACGACGAGGAGGCCTTTGTCAATACACTCGCGCAACGATTGAAGATGAGGGAGCTCAATGTAAACACAGTCTACGACGGAGAACAGGCACTGTCAAAGGTAAAGTCGGAAGAGCCTGATGTCATGGTCCTGGACCTGAAAATGCCGGGCCTTCACGGAATGGATGTGCTCAAGGAAATCAGAAAAGCCTATCCGAATATGCAGGTCATAATCCTTACCGGACACGGAACAGAAAAAGACGAAGAAGAGGCCCGGAGATTGGGCGGCTTCGACTTTCTCAGGAAACCTGCCGATATCGAGACCCTTGTTGGAAAAATAAAAGAGGCTTACTCCGAGAAGCTCGAAAGGGCGCTGACTGCGATTGCATTTGCAGAGGAAGGCGAGTTCGAAACGGCAAGAAAGATCATCAAGGAAGAGGAATAAATTCACATTGAGCACTGCGAGGCGCCATGGCTGATGAACTGAAAGCGAACGTCCTGTTGGTTGACGACGAGGCGAGGTTCGTCGAGATACTTGCCGAACGCCTGAGGGTGCGGGGTCTTACTGTAGATACGGCAACGAGTGGAGAGGCGGCGTTGGAACTTGTCAAAGAAAAGGATTTCGACGCCGTCCTTCTCGATCTCTCAATGCCCGGCATGGGCGGGACCGAAGTCTTGCGGGAGATGAAAAAGGCAAAGCCCGCGCTTCAGGTCATCATACTTACCGGTCAGGGCAGCATTCAGGCCACAGTCGAGGTCATGAAGGAAGGCGCAATGGATTTCATGGAGAAGCCGGTCGACATAAACAGGCTGATCGAGAAAATTGGAGAGGCCTCCCGGAAAAGTAGCCTCAACGCAGGGAACAAATAGAAAGCTTCAGTTCCCGGCAACCGCCCCGGCAAGGGCTTCGAATACCTCCGACATTCTTATAATTCCCACCAATTTTTTCTTCCCTTCCAGCACCGGCAGCATCTGGAGATTATGTCGCAGCATCATATAGGCAGCGCTGGTTATCTCCTCGTCCGGTCCGATAAAATGCCGGGACGGAGACATGGCATCGCTCACGGGTCTTTCGGTCTTTGCCTTCGCTTCGGCG
>JBGOVD010000278.1:0-3873 GCA_041477935.1 Dissulfurispiraceae bacterium
ATGGGTGACTGGAGCAGTACAACTGCTACCTGTAACGAAAGAAAATACGGCATGGGTAATGATATGATAACCGGCAGCATGGATGACAGAAAAGATGAATCTCTTTTCCTACGTATTATTGTTGTCTCTTGACACGGTGCCTTTTAATGGGTGACCCCATTACCTGTTTCTCAGCAAGTTGCTGATTGAAAATAGCTGGAGGGGTGAATATACAATGCCCTGGCTTGGAGATATTAATACCGTCTGTACTTGCGCGTAATTTTAGACGCACAAGGTCTGCATCACTTAGTTTCAGATGAGGAGGATGAGGTTCGGCCAGCTTTCGGAGGGATTGGATATCGCCATGCTGCAAGCCGATATGATGCCCCTGAATGGCCAATGCAGCAGCAACAGCCTGATACTCACTCAAAGCCACCCATGCCCCGGCAGACCAGTGATCAATTCCGCTCTCCTCTCCACGCAGACGGGCCTGAAACAGGTCAGCATACTTGCCAAGGTCATGGAGAAGACCGGCCAACGCAGCTTCGCTGCTCCATGGCAACTTGCCGGCAAAATAAGTTGCGGTCCTCGAAACTTCAGCAAGATGCTCTTTCGCTGGATGCGCCTGGCCATGCTCGTTCTTGCTATGGGCAAGATAGCACATTATCTCCTCCAAGCCCCTTCCGCACCCTTCCCCGACAAATACGATTCATATGCGCCTCCATTTAAGCTCACTCTTTGTCCTACGACGCTCTATTTCCCCCAGTCGCTTTATTCCTCAACTCTAATTCCTTGCGTGACCTTTCAATCTCGGCAATCAAAGACTTTTCATCGGGCAGCAGCATCTTGTACTCAGCTGCAAGAACTTTGTTCGGCAGACCTTCCAAGGCATAGCGGGCCATGGCATGTGACTTCTCGGCGCAGAGTATCAGCCCGACGGGCGGATTTTCGTCAGGATGAGTCCAATGTTCACGCGCGTAGTTCAGATACATGTGCATTTGTCCGGCATCCGCATGCGTAAATTTCCCGAGCTTGAGGTCAATCACAACCAGACAACGCAGGCGGCGGTGATAGAAGACGAGATCGACCCTGAACCATGAATCATCAATACGCAGGCGACGCTGGCAGCCAACAAAGGTAAAGTCACCGCCGAGTTCCAGAAGGAAGTTTTCGAGATGCAGGATAAGGGCTTCTTCCATCTCGTTCTCTGAATATTCGTCTTTCAGCCCCAGGAATTCCAGGACCAGAGGGTCTTTGATCTCCGCTTCAACCGAAATAGTATCTTCCGAATCTGACTTGCGGCCTTTTTTTAACATTGCAGCTTTATTGCGTGAAAGAGCTGTTCTCTCATAGTAAAGCGATGAGACTTGCCTGTCCAATTGTCGAACCGTCCAGCCGCCACGCAAGGCTTCAGTCTCATAAAAGGTTCTTGCTTCACGCTTCTCTACCCCCATAAGCCTTACATAGTGGGACCAGGTCAGAGGAAAAGATTTCGCAGACGCCGTCTGCGAAATTGGCCAACCAAGATAGAAAAGCCTCATTTGTTCGAGGTTTCTTTCAGAAAAACCTCTTCCGAATTTTGATGTCAAATCCGCCGAAATCCATGTCCATCTGGCCGATGTCCTGATGTGTTAGCTTGCCTGTCTTAAGATCAATGAGTACAAAACATTTAAGCAGGTAATTATAAAAAACGAGGTCTATGTAAAAGTCAGATGTCTCGGTGCTTATCCTCTGCTGCCTGGCGACGAAGGCAAAGCCCTTGCCAAGTTCGAGCAGGAAGTCCTGAAGCTTGCCTGCAATGGCCTGTTCAAGTTCAGATTCACGAAATCGACTGCGGTCAGGTATGCCGAGAAACTCAAGCACATAGGGGTCTTTGATAATATCACCCGGGGCAGGCGCAAGCAGGTCGGTCTTTTCTCTCATCTCTTTGATGACAGGGGCCTTGTTCCGGCTTTTCAGAAGGCGTTCGTAGTAGAGCGAATTTATCTGCCGCTCAAGAGCGCGGACGCTCCAGTTTTGTTCTGCAGCTTCATTCATGTACCAGGTTCTGGCATCGGGTTTCTCTACACGGATCAGAAGGCGATAATGCGACCAGGTCAATTCGGCACGCACTGTGTTCCGAATTGAAGCTGCGTTTTGACTTGTCTCAGTTGAATGATCTGCTGCCAATTCGCTACACAGTGTGTAGCGAATTGGGAAGCAAGAATAAAATTGCCTGAAATTTCTGAGATTTGCTTCTGAAAAACCTTTCCCAAATTCTGCTGTAAGATGGAGCGCAAGATTTGCGAGCAGGGCCTGTCCATACCCAGCACGGGCCTTGCCCTTTTGCTCTTCTTCGACTATTCGCCGGCCTATATTCCAATACGCTTCAACCATGGCAAAATTGACCGAAGAATAAGCCTTTTGTCTTGCCTGCTCTACTATCTGCCGGATGTCTCCAAGAAAACTCCTGCTCAATTCTTTCAACCCTTCACCTCTATATTATCTGGATATTGACTTCATACCTTCGCAAGCCATCGTCGGCTTTTACTCTGATTTTCATTTTGTACCAATAGTCCCTTGGATTAGCACTATCAGTCAGCACTTCAATGTTATCGACCACGAAAACCACCATTCGTTATTGTGCAGCGCCCGTCTGATTTGTTTACCCTTGAAGACAACAAGATGTGAATCCATAGAGCAGCCTCCCCGTATGTTTAGCTTAATTATGTTCTTATTTCGGAATATCGCCGGCCACCAAGCCTGCCCTTCACCGAATCTTACCACTTTGCAACTCACTTGAGAAGGGGGGAAATAAACGCCGCGTGCATACGGTAAAAAGGATGTTCTTATGAAGGAATGCAGGGTGCGGCCTGATAATTTAAAGCAGAGGTACAGACGGGCAGAAATATCGAGGTCCCGCGTTCGGGATATCGGCTTATTACCTGCGAAGTCGTGAAATGAAACGATAACTTAGCGGCAACTGCAATTAGGATGCAACAGGCAGTTTAACAATAGTCTCATTACCGTTTTCAGATATCTCCGCCCCGAGTTCAGCAGCAAGACCGTTTATCTCTTCCTTTCCGCACGACTCAGCGGCAACGGGTTGCACGATCTCTCCTTTTGATGATACGACTATGCAGAGGCGCCCGTCGACAATGGAAGTGGCTATGCGGATAATGCCGTTTTTATCGAGGCATGACAGTCTATTGTCGATAATGCAGAACATCAGATAGTGCAGCAGGATCGGTTTTATTACGGCGGACGGCAGTCCTCCGCGGAGGCCTTTCTCAAACGCTATCCGTTTCCGATAGGCAAGGCGGGTCATGAGGGCAATGAGTTCCTCGATCAGTTCGTTGATGTTCACCGGGACGCGACCGCAGTCCATGCGGTGAGCGAAACGATTGAGATAGTCGGTAATCGCCGTAGCCCTGCCTACCTGCTCCTCTACACAACTTATGAAACCCAGAAACTGCTTGGCCTCCACTGCACGGGACTTGCCGATTTGTATGACATCCTTCATCAGGCCGTTGGTCTCCTTGATGATGGCGAGATAATTTCTGACCTCATGTGTATAGCTTGAAAGTATCCTGTTTATGAAAGAGAGGCACAGGTCCTTCATTTCTTTTTCTTCTCCAGTGCCATGTCTATTTTTACGGTCAGGTTGTCTATTTCGACCGGTTTCATTATGTAGTCGAAGGCTCCCCCCGACTCACATTCGGCGGTGCATTGTTCAGAGCCATGCCCCGTCAGCAGAATCACCTCTATAGAGGGATTGAACTGCTTGATCACCTTCAGAATATCCAGCCCGCTGGCTCCGGGCATCTTCAGATCAAGAATGACCACATCCGGCATGTCGCTCCGCACCTTGTCAAGGACGGCATCGGCCGAATATACGGCACTCGTGTCATAACC
>JBGOVD010000163.1:0-5344 GCA_041477935.1 Dissulfurispiraceae bacterium
ACTGGTTGGGCACATAATATGAGCGCAAATGGAAAACAATTGGAGGGCTTGGAATTGAGCCAAACGGACCGGGGCGAAGCATTACCCTGCATATTCAATACGTAGATGATACAAATCGATTCGTCCTTGATACCGAATTAGGTATGGTTCAAATACAGGAAATCATTTGCCAAGGTGAACTCGTGGTTATGGAAAGTATGGTTCCGATTTCTGTTACAGAAGAATATCGCCACACGGAAACCGGGGAACCAATTTCTCAGGTAGCGTTGTTTGCCCCACAGCAGGTTGAGGGCTTGAAGTTTTCTTTGGAGATGCACCGGCTAGCAAGTACTGGCGAGATGCATCTAGTAATGAGGAAGCTAAGAGACGACGCCTAACCAGCGCTCCGACCGTGACCGGGCTGATAAAGCCGCCCGGCAGGTCAAGCGCAAAGCCTTTGTTCATCCGTTCATAAGAACGTTACCGAGGCTGTTATTGAGCATCTGGAAGACCTTGAAGACAGCTATTTGGCTGCAAAGCGTCTCGAAGATGCAATGAAAGGAAAGAGTAAGACTTATTCCCTGGACGAAGTGAGGGAGAAACTTGGCCTGGGCGATTAAGATTCCGGACACAGCACTTTTTTTATTCGTCATGCCCGTCCGCCTCAGGCGGATAGTCGGGCATCCATTCTTAAATTGGATTCCCGCCTTCGCCGACGGTAGGTGCCCTAAGCACGGGAATGACGGCGTTAATGATATGCAGACCTTTTCCCGGTCTGTTATCGATAAAACAAATAAATGCTAATAAGTTTATAAAAATTTCAGATAGGACTTTTGTGCGGCGGAAATGCAAAATAATAACCTGCATCCTGAAGATCTTTATTCCATAATATAGGGCCTTGGGCCATTAAAGATAACTAATTCATCAAAGGAGGGTTTATGGAAGTACAACCGGCGACCATAATGATTATTTTAAGCGGCATACTTACCGGCCTTGTCTTCGGTTTCGTCCTGCAGCGCGGCAGATATTGAATGAACTCAGCGTTCAGAGACGTGATCTTTGTGAACGATATTACTTTATTACGCGCATGGTTAGTAGCTCTTGCTGTTGCCATTATCGGTGCAAACGGGCTTGAAGCCCTGGGATTTCTCGGAGATGACGGTTTGACCCGTCAAACCTTTGCCCCCATCGCAGCCATAGTCGGAGGTTATATATTCGGCCTCGGCATTGTCATGGCAGGCGGGTGCGGAAGCGGGGTACTTTACAAGCAGGGAGAGGGAACATTCGCAGCCTTTGTAGCCATGCTGGGTTTTGGCTTGTCCCTTATAGCCAGTTATCACGGTCCTCTCAAGCCGCTCATGCAGTTCCTGAAAAGCTACAAGGTATCGATAGGTTCGGGCGATGACGCTATTGCCAACCCCGCCCTTTGGGATATTCTCGGAGGTCCGGACTATAAGTGGATCATCATTGCCGTCGTAGTGGGCATAATGCTCCCGGTTATTATCAAAGGGCAGCCTTTCGGTAAACAGCCCAAAAAGGGTTGGTCGTGGTCCCTGGGTGGACTTCTCGTAGGCCTGGTCATCATCGGCGCATGGTGGACTTCGTATCAGTGGGGCGGCCGCGCAAGAGGACTATCGTTTTCCGGCCCTCTCGCCGAGTCGATGATGTTCTTTCTTACCGGAGACAGCGGCGCCAAGAACGACCAGCTCTTCAGCTTTTTCGGTTATGGCGCCATATCCTGGAGTTCACTTTATATCCTGGGCGTTCCGGTAGGCGCGTACATCAGCGCCAAGGGACTCGGGGAATTCAAACTGACAACACCCAGAGAGGCCACGGAACTTCTGCGCGTCTTTTTCGGCGGCGTGGTTATGGGCATAGGGGGCGCGCTTGCCGGTGGTTGAACGGTGGGACATGCCCTGACAGGTGTGTCAGGACTGGCTCTGCAAAGCATCGTCGCCACAGTCTTCATTATTCTGGGTAACTGGACGATGGTTTACTTCATGTTCATAAAACCGATGCAGGATTAAGCATCCGCTAATATGAACTGGATGAAATGAATGTCGATGTAGTAAAATAAAATAAGAAGAAAATGACCCGGTAAGGGTTCAATCTTCAATCAAAAGGAGGTGCAGTTAATGAAGAAATATCTCGTATTGATCGTGGTCATCCTCTTCACGCTCACGGTTGCAGGCCTCGGCTTCGCCGCTGACATGAAGGGTGCGATCACAAAGATCGACGGAAGCAAGATCACCGTAAAGGGTGCTGACGGCAAGGAAACAACCGCTGAGGGTGATGCCAAGGGTATGAAAGTTGGCGACAAGGTTACCGTGAAGGACGGCAAGGTCATGAAGAAGAAGGCCATTGAAGGCTGCTAATCAGTCCAATTGAGAATGGCGGGATTTCGGTCCCGCCTTTTTTTTTGTCTCGAAATATATATAATGATCTATTGGAATTGCGCAGCTTGAAAACGAGTAGTGCCTTTTGAGATAAGGGGCAGGCCGGTGCTATACTTGTTTGATGAAAAGCTGGAAAGACAACGTTACATTCATCCTAGTCGGACCGCGTGAACCCGGCAATATTGGCGCTTCGGCACGGGCGCTTAAGAATATGGGGTTTAGACGTCTTGCACTCGTCGATCCTCCGGAAATGTCCGATGAAACAAAATGGTTCGCCCACAACTCCCTCGACGTTCTGGAATCCGCACTTGTTCATTCCAACCTGGAAGATGCCTTGCGCGAAAAGACCATTGTTGCGGGTACGACCAGGAGGAAGGGGAAGAGAAGGGGTGTAATATATCAGGTAGATCACGGCGCCCGGAAACTCCGTGAGCTTGCCGCAGATAATAAGGTGGCGATCCTATTCGGCAGAGAGGATAGAGGCCTTTTCAACGAAGAGGTCGAAGAGTGCGGGTTTCTCATGTCCATACCTGTCAGCAGCGACCATCCGTCTCTTAACCTCGCACAGGCAGTCCTCCTTGTAGCATATGAATTATCTCGCGCCGAATATCGCGAGTCAGAGTCCAAGTCACAGACCGGCATAAAACCCGTCCGTCTCGTCCCTCATTCAGAACTTGCGGCCCTGACCGTGAAGATCTCCGAAACCCTGAAGATGCTTGAATATATCCCAAGAGGCGACCGTGACCTTGAGAAAAAAATCATGCTGAACCTGAAGCACTTCATCGCCAGGGCAGGGCTGACGGAATGGGAACTAGGCATGTTCCACGGTATCATTTCACAAATAACCAGGAAGCTTAACAGCCGGGACAAATGATTGTCAAAAAAGAATAAAGTTGGTAACTGAAGAATAAAGTCGGTAACTAGATAATAAAGTTGGTAACTGAAGAATAAAGTCGGTAACTGGAAATTTCAGGCAGGTTGGGACAACCCTTCTAATTTGGCGCAGTGATACAGTCCGATGCAGTTCGAATTCTTTTTGGTCTCAACTCCACCAAGAAACCTCTATTCCCATATTTTTTGCAGTACGATGATTGCCGATGGTAATCTCTCTAGTTGCCAGAAAACTGATGGATCTGTATTCCATGTCGTTATCATTACCGCAGGGATATGGCTCGCTACACAAGCTTTCGTCCCGAAATCAGTACCGGCGCTATTCTTCAGAAACAATTGGTGCTACTCAAACAAACACCTTGGCAATGTCACCAATAATATTGATTTCTGAAAAAAATAATTTGAAAAGGCGTTCTGACTACCGCCTTACATATAGGGCTTTAGCGGACGTTTGCCCTGTTAGTACTGGTGATTGATGTCATGATTAGGGAGATGCTGACAGGCATACATGGAGGATATATTCTCATAAGAGCCACTTAAAGTAGTTAATAGTTGATCTGGTAATGCTCGCCATAATCTATCTATACAATTACTTTGTTATGTGCCATAATTAGCTCCATTGGGAAGCAGTTGCAGAATTGCTGGGGGGCAATAACTGTGTATTTGGTGGTGGAGTGATGTCTGGAGTGGAGTCCCTTTCCTGTCGGAATGGCATGATCGGTTGTTTTCAGGGAGACGATCCAGCCGGTTATTTAATAGAAAAATATTTGGTCCCACGTTCGGGGAAATCTCGGTCGTGGGATTTTTATTGTCCAAAATTAGAAATTAGCGAAACTTAGCGGCAACTTTGTCGGAAATGGATAATGCTTCGGAATAGATTTGGGAAAAAATACATTTTTTTGAGGGGTGCAGGTATGTTAAGCAAAGTCAAAGGCTCTTTTGCAGTTGTTGTTAGTGTCATGCTGGCATTAGCAATATTTATTGTCGTAGCACTCGATTACTGCGAAGCAGACACTACTCCGTCACCCCGCAAAGAGACTATGGGGTTCTCAGAGACTGGTGGAGGTGCTTCTGCTGACGACTTCATATTTACCGGTGCTGCTACTCAGAGTATTCCTATTGCAATGCCGCCAGGTCGTCTAGGTACTGCGCCCGGGTTAGCCCTTAAATACAACAGTCAGCTGGGGAACGGCTGGCTCGGAGTCGGCTGGACGCTTGATCTTGGATCTATCCGGAGAAGCACCACACATGGTCTGGACTATAGCAAGACTGATTTCATTTACACGAAGGACGGTTCGACATCAGCGCTGGTGAATATAGGCGGCACCGAATACCGGATGCAGATGGAAGATGGAAGTTTCATGCGCTATTTCTATGAAAATGGGGCATGGAGAGTCCTTGATAAAAACGGTACGACCTATTATTTCGGCACGACTACAGCATCAAGACAGGATAATATCTACGGGGTTTTTAAATGGTGTCTGGACAAGGTGCAGGATTCAAATAGCAATTATGTGAACATCTCGTACTGGAAGGACCAAGGGGAAATATACCTCAGCGGAATAAAATATACGGGCAATATCAATAGCGGTCTGGACCCAACGAACTACGTATCTTTCGAGTTGGAGAATCGGACAGACGCTGTGGTGATGTTTAACACAAACTCACCTGTAAAAACAGCGTATAGATTAAAAAATATATATGTCTACGGAAACGAACAACTAGCAAGTAAATATGCTATTGACTATCGTTACAGTGAAAACACGTTCCGGTCTCTCTTAACGTCATTAACCCGGTATGGCAGCGATGGAACAACTGCCTTACCCCCTGTAACATTTTCTTATGCGGGAGGCAGTGCTGGATTTACGTCTAGCTTCAACGGACCGGCATTGACGGATGCATCTGGCTGGAATGTTGCGGCATATTACGAGACCATTCAATTCCCTGATCTTAACGGAGACGGCATCCCCGATCTTTGCTACAGGAGTTCTTCGGGAATCGGATGCTGGTTGGGAACAGGAAGCGGGTTCACTTCGCCATTCAACGGACCGGCGTTGTCGGATGCAGCTGGCTGGAAT
>JBGOVD010000318.1:0-3450 GCA_041477935.1 Dissulfurispiraceae bacterium
ATCAGCCGGAAAAGCGACAGCCCCTCCATAACGAGAGACGTATCGGGAGAAGGTGTTCAGCAAGCCCTCCTGAAGATCATCGAAGGCACCGTTGCAAACATCCCTCCGCAGGGCGGAAGGAAGCATCCTCAGCAGGAATATATCCAGCTCGATACGACCAATGTCCTCTTCATCTGCGGAGGGGCATTCGTAGGCCTCGACAAGATCATCGAGGAGAGGAGCGGGAAAAAGAGGATCGGCTTCGGCTCGAAGCCGTTGAAGGAAGCAGAGAAGAAGGCCGCAAACCTCCTTGAGACTGTGGAGCCCGAGGACCTGATGAAGTACGGACTCATTCCGGAATTCATCGGTAGGCTGCCGGTAGTTGCGACGCTGACGGACCTGGATGAGGCTGCCCTTATGAAAATATTGACTGAGCCGAAGAATGCGCTCGTCAAACAGTACCAGAAACTTCTCTCCTTCGACAATGTGAAACTGAAGTTTACGGAGGAAGCGCTCGCTGCAGTTGCAAAGAAGGCGGTCGACAGAAAGGCCGGGGCCAGGGGACTGCGGTCGATACTCGAGGATGTAATGCTGGATATCATGTACGATATACCGTCAAGGAAGGAAGTCGCAGAGTGTATCGTCAACGAAGAAGCGATCCATAAAAAGGAAAAGCCACTCGTTGTTTACCATAAAAAAGCTGAATCTGCATAATCATGAAATTCCAATGCAGGGGTATCGCCAAACGCCCTGCATTGTATGACATGCTATCACCATCCCCAAGATCAAATCCGATGCACTTTCTCAATTCTCCTCGAACGAAAGGTTATACGGCTCTTTAATATCATAAACTTCTATAAAGATCATCAGGGTGAGCTTAGTGGCTTCCGCTAAATCACGCCCGAGGCTCTTGCTGAATCCGCTTTGCTTTCCAACGACTGTGCCGCCCGGCTTGTCATAAACGTCCCACTCGTCGAAACGGATCCCGATGGTGGCAAGCGCCCTCTTCGCCCTGGAGAGTTCCTCGGCACTAAGCGTTTGACTAGGCAGATCGAAGGCTAGCCCCTCAGATGCGCTACCTGCAAACTGCACGAACTTCCGAGTCTTCGGCTCCTCTATAATCAGAAAAGCGTTGTCGTTCCTGCGTTGCAGCAGACGCTGAAGGGCGTCATGAATTTGCTCCTGATAGTTCATTCGCACTCCCTGAGGCATATACAGCTCTCTCCTAAAGGCTCTTTAGGCCAATATTAAGATGATATAATTATCGTAACATAGAACTCATGTCGGGCTACAAGGGTTGGTATTTATAAGTATTCTCGAAGCCTTTACCGGGAAAAGCAATAGTTGTATACTAACAGAACGATTATTCGGCAAACAACAATGGCCACTAAATACAAAGTCATAGTCGGCGGATACATTTCGTTTCCCATCCATAAACTTGTTATAGGCTCGCGCCTTCTGTTCGACATTTATGTCAATGACGGGGGGATGATGAGACAGCTTTTCAATAAGGGTTCCATCATTTCAGGTGCAGCACTCTCGACCCTCCGGACACAGGGATTCACTGAAATATATGCAGTGCACGATAGCGGGGAAAAACCTAAAAATATCTCAGTCGCGTTAAAAAAAGAATCGGCATTAGACAATCCGATTGTCTTCAAAAAATATTCCTTTCAAAAAGATGGGCATCATTTGATAGATCGATCACTCTTAATGCCGGGTGCACAAGTGCCTTTTTCAATATATGCACTAGACCGCATGAGGTTTACGACTGTGGTCGAGGCTTCTGAATCCCGTCCGGCGACGATCGATGGAGAAGTCCTTGGTGAGACGGGAGACTTTATGATCTCAAGAGCTTCGGTCCCTCTTTATCGTGAATACCTGAGATCGCTTGAGGAATCCTCATCCGTAGCGCCTGATAAGGTATCCAAAATGAAGGCGATTGCTCTGAAGGAAAATTCCAAAATCATTGTGAAGCAGTTATTTGATAATAATCGCCTCGGGGTTGGGATCAAAGAGGCCAAAAGTGTTGTGGATGGCATGGTTGACCTTATCTTAGGAAACCACGATGCGATATATGATCTCATGTCTCTTAAAAACTATGACTATTACACTTACTCGCATTCTGTAAATGTCGGCGTACTGTCGATTGGTCTCGGTATTGCGAGCGGCATGCAAAAGGACGCGATATTTAAATTGGGCTTGGGCGCTATCCTGCATGATATCGGCAAGAAAGCTATACACCATGACATAGTCAACAAGCAGGGGCGCCTCAATGACATGGAATACCAGGTCATCAAGACACATGTAATTGAGGGGGATAAAATTCTGAGGGAGAACTCGGAGATACCAGATGAGTCGTTAGCTGCAATGCTCCATCACCACGAAAAAATGACCGGACGGGGATATCCCTTTGGACTCAGAGGTGCCAATATCGAATTATTCGGTAAAATTACTTCTATCGTCGATTGCTATGATGCGCTCACTACGGCGCGTCCCTATAGAACTGCACTTGCCCCATATCAGGCGCTCTCTTTAATTACCAGCGAAACCGGAGATTACGATCCCGAGTTGCTGAAGATTTTCGTTACGATGCTCGGAAATATCCGGCAATAAATCTCGGCCGCAATATTATTTAGATGAATGCTGGACCTGATCGCACACTTTCTGCAGGGTCAGATGCCGTCAATCATCAATGCAACTTTCTTCTCGCCGCTTTCTCCATCGTCTGCCTGATCACATCCTTCAATTCATCGTCTTCTATCCCGGAAACAGCGCGATCAATGGCGGCCCTGTCGTCGTCGGTCAATTCCCTGAAGTCGGCGAGAGACGCTTTTTTGTCCGGGATCTGGCGTTCGCTGTCAACGCGCACGCTGCCAAGCCTGAGCTGGATGCTTCTGATATCATGAGAAGCTATTTTGTCCAGTATCTCTTTATTCAGAAACTTCAAGTGCTGGAGCCAGGCGGGAGAATCTACGGCGACTACGAGTTTGCTTGCCTTTAATTCGACCGGGGCGGTGTGCATGGAGAGCGGACCGGCAAAGATAGTTTGCCATTGCCGCCTGAGAGCCTCCAGCCTGATCCTGTCCGAGATGCCGAGATTGCGGAAAAGGGAGTTGAGCAGTACATTCACAGGCTGTAGCGTGCGTTTACGCATCGTGAGGTACGCTGCGGCAGGAAGAATCCGTCATGCGCTGGGCACTCTCATTTCTTCCTGCCGGCGGGATTATGCAGGGTTAAACAGCTTTGACAACTTTGTTCGAACGGAGACATCTGGTACAGACATAAGTCCTTTTCGCTCCGCCTTCAGTAACAATCTTGATCCTCTGTATATTCGGCAGGATGATCCTTCTCGTTTTGTTGTTGGCGTGGCTCACGTTGTTCCCCATCGTCTTTTTCTTGCCGCAGACATTACAAACAGCCATTTTGACCTCCTTAATTCATTGCATATATAAAGTCTTTTATGATAAC
>JBGOVD010000014.1:0-13811 GCA_041477935.1 Dissulfurispiraceae bacterium
AACGGTCTTCGCGACCGGATCACCCTCAGGGTCGACGGCGGGCTCAGGACCGGCAAGGATGTTGTCCTGGCAGCGCTCTTCGGGGCCGAGGAGTTCGGTTTCGGCACGGCAACCATGATCTCAGTGGGCTGCATCATGGCCCGTCAATGCCACATGAACACCTGTCCGACCGGTATCGCCACACAGGACGAACGTCTAAGGGCAAAGTTCCGCGGCACACCGGAAGGAGTTATGGCATATTTCAGGGCGCTTGCGCGAGATGTCCGTTCGATTCTAGCCGAAATGGGATTTCGCAGCATCAGAGAGATAGTCGGCAGGACAGATCTTGTCACCATCGAACCTGACGAGCGTTATCCCGGCTCGCGACGGATGAAACTTATGCCCCTGCTCCAGCCGCCGCCTGAAGGCCGGCCTCGCATGAGCTCGGGAAGAAGGAACGACAACCCGGCACCGTCTCTCAATGACAGGCTCGCTTCAGAGCTTGCAGCTTTCATCGAGCGTGGAGAACCGGTCAGCAAGGAATACGATATCCGCAACACGGACCGGAGCGTACCGGTGCGTCTCTCATACTACGTCGCGAAATATCACGGAACGGCGGGACTTCCCGATGATACGATAAGGCTTGTTTTCAGAGGCACGGCAGGACAGAGTTTCGGTGCTTTCAACCATAATGGCATCACGGTTACACTTATCGGAGACGCCAACGACTACGCTGGTAAAGGTATGCATGGAGGAGTCATAGCCGTCAGGCCCAGCACCGGACTTATCGATCCACGCCTGCAAGTGATCGTCGGCAATACGGTTCTCTATGGAGCTACAGGCGGTTATTTCTTCGCAGCAGGCATGGCGGGCGAGCGATTTGCCGTGAGAAACAGCGGGGCTGTGGCGGTTGTCGAAGGAACAGGACAGCACTGCTGCGAATATATGACGAGAGGTGAAGTAGTAGTGCTGGGCGATACCGGTATCAATATCGGCGCCGGAATGACCGGAGGAGTGATCTATATAATGGACTGCTGCGACACGCTCGACGGCCGTCTTAACAAGGCTTATGTGCGGGCCGTTATGCTTGATGGGCAGGACAAGTTGCGACTGAATGCTTTAATAGACGCACATTACCGGCAGACCGAAAGTCCGCTGGCGAACGAGATTCTTTCGGATTTTGCCGGACAAGTGGAAAGCTTTAAAAAAGTAGTCCCTAAATAATAAAACAGACATCGAGGTGGAGATGGATAAGAAAGAAGTTATGGCTGAGATCATAAAGAAACTGAAAAAGGAATATCCTGTGCTCAAGTCGGCCCTCAGTTTCAGCAGCCCGTTCGAGCTGCTCGCCGCCACGATCCTGTCGGCCCAGACTACAGACGTTCATGTCAACAAGGTGACGGAGACGCTCTTCAAAAAATATAAAAGCGTGAAGGAGTTCGCAAATGCCGACCCTGCGGCGCTCGAAAAAGATGCAAGCTCTGTGAATTTTTACAGGAACAAGTCCCGGAATATACAGAATTCGGCCAGGATCATCATCGAGAAGTTCAATGGCGAAGTGCCTCGGACGATGAACGATCTCATCAGCCTACCGGGTGTTGCGAGAAAAACGGCTAATATCGTTCTTTACAATGTTTTTGGAATCATTGAAGGCATCGCTGTCGATACCCATGTAATACGCCTCTCAGGAAGGCTGGGGCTTACAAAAAATGAAGATCCTGTCAAGATCGAAAAAGATCTTATGGAGATCGTCCCGAAAAAGGAATGGGGCAACATAACGCATCTGCTCATTTTTCACGGAAGGAAGATATGCCAGGCAAAGAAGCCGATGCATAAAGATTGCGTGCTCTTCGACATATGCCCATCAAGGAATATCTGAGCGGGTTTAAGGCGCGTGTATAGCATTATCTCCGACACACCGGTATAATAATTTGGGTCAAAAAGAACGTGTCTTACGGACGCGGGTCTACATTGTATCGGCCTCGTCCGCAATAGGCGGGAATGCCGAAATTAAGGGAGATGACAAAATATAAGAGCATGATAATAAAATTACTATGCGCGATATAACCGAATATTTATTCGCAACTAACGCAATCAAAGTCTCCGATCCAAAGAACCCCTTCTTGTATGCGTCGGGATTAATTGGTCCCTTTTACATCAACACACATTACCTGGCGGGAGGAGAAGCAATAGCCGGCGAACTATTGGAATTAATAACTTCGTATTCCAATGAGGCTTTCTGTGACAATAGCATCAGGGCCATTGACTCGAAGGTCAAGGAAATCTACGAGATGCACCCCATATTCAGGGATACGGTACGAAGGGCCTCGGAATTAATAAAAGCAAACATGGACCTTTCAAAAATAGATTTTGTAAGCGGCGGCGAACGCCGTGACTGGTATTTCCATTCCATCATTGCTGAACTGATCGACAAACCCGCCTTGTTCATCCGCAAAGATGCGGCTGTTTGGGTAAAAAAGAATGATGATATCGGGCGACAAGACACGATAGGAGGCGCAAATGTTCTGCACGTCGCCGACCTTGTTACAATAGCGAGCAGTTATGTGAAAGTCTGGATCCCCGCCGTCAAACAGCTTGGAGGCACGATAACACATGCGCTTAATATCGTTGACAGGCTCCAAGGTGCCGATAAAGTGCTGAGGGGGCACGGGATACTACCCTTGTCATTGGCGCGCATCGATACTGAATTCTTCCATATAGCTTCACAAAGGGGATGTATCACGAGGGCACAACATGGAATGATTGTCGACTATATCCGTGACCCATTCACCACCATGAAAAAGTTCCTTCTGGAAACACCAGGCTTCCTGAAAGACTCACTCGCGTCTGATGACGAAAAGGTTGCAGCAAGAGCAAGGCTGTGCGTGAACGAGGATTTATATAAGTTGAAAGCAGGCTGAGGTGCATCGCTCCGATTAGACAGCAGACCTGGTTGGTGATACTATTAGTTATATGATGACACTCTGAGAGTGAATGCGTATCTGCATCGTATATTTAAGACGGCATGGCCGTTGTTATTAAATCCAAAGTCGGCTTTAACCCTTGCTGGGGGGGGCTGCGGGGCGATATTGCCGAAGGAGATGAAGATGCCGGAAAGTGTATACAAGGTTATTGAACTGATCGGAACAAGCACTGAATCATGGGAGAAAGCCGCCACAGCCGCAGTTGAGACTGCATCGAAGTCGCTGCAAGACCTGCGCATCGCCGAAGTAGTGGAATTAGATATGCAGATCGAGGACGGAAAGGTCCGCGCATACAGAGCAAAGGTAAAAATATCTTTTAAATACCAACAAAAATGATTAAGTCATTTCAACGATAGTAAAAAAACGGACGGACTCATTAGAGGTGGGGTTGTTTCTATAGCAACTCCACCCAATATTTTCAACGTAGTATATCTCAAACCGAAAAGCATCAGGCTCGGAGTTTCTATGGTCAGTGAAATAATGATTGAATTTGCAGAGATGAGCGGTCTCTCACCGGCAGGTCCCTCTCCTCAACGCTATTTATGGACCGATGCCTTTGCCGTCTGCAACTTTCTCGATCTTTATCGCCGAACAAAAGATGAGCATTACAAACATCTTGCATTGCTCCTCGTTGATCAGGTGCATGCGGTACTGGGTCGGCACCGTGCTGACGACTCGCGTGCCGGTTGGATCAGCGGACTTAATGAGCAGGAGTGGGCGAGACACCCCACAATAGGGGGATTGAGAATCGGGAAAGAGCTGAACGAGCGGCGGTCGGAGGAGCCCTTTGATGAGCGATTGGAATGGGACCGGGACGGGCAATATTATCATTACCTGACACAATGGATGCATGCCCTCGATTGCGTGGGCCGGGTCACGGGGGATACGACCTTTAACAGGTGGGCAATAGAGCTTGCAAAAACAGCCCATGCAAAATTCACCTACATCTCGCTGAGCAAGGGAGAAAAACGCCTGTACTGGAAGATGAGTATAGATCTCTCATATCCGCTCGTGTTGTCCATGGGTCATCACGATCCTCTTGACGGCCTGATCACTTACAGCGAGCTTCAGGCAACTGCGGGAAAATATTCGGGTCCATCGCCGGCCCTCGGCGCCGCGATTACCGACATGGGCCTGATTTGTGAGGGGAAAAGCTGGGCCACTAATGACCCCCTTGGCATTGGCGGTCTCCTGGCAGGCGCTTACAAGATGGCGCAGCTGATTGCAGCAGACAGCTTCACACGACCTGATCTCCTCGATACTGTTTTGGATGACTCCCTGACGGGGTTAGACTATTTTACGACAAAATCTCCTTTAGATCTCCCCGCCGATTACCGGCTGGCATTTCGGGAACTGGGATTGTCGATCGGATTGCAGGCCATTGAGAGGCTGCAAGGGTTGCTTGAGCAAAATCCAGGCGTTTTCAAGAAGAAACCTCTTATGCATTCGCGTGTCCGAAGCCTCAGGCGGTATGCCCGGCTGAGCGAAGTGATCAATGCATTTTGGCTTGAGAGCAAAAACAGGAAATCCGACAGCTGGACGGACCATCGCAATATCAATGCGGTGATGCTTGCAACCAGCCTGTCTCCCACCGGGTATCTCTCTCCTCTGTGAGTTATTCCACTGACTGAGTTTTGGATGGCAAGTTCACCTCCTGTTAGGTCCCGTTGACTATTCTGAGGGATGTAGTAGAATAAGAGTAAGTCATATCAGGAGGACATTATGAGCAAAGAAAAAAACAAGCAAAAGCCAAATGAAAAGAAAAAACCTCAGCACAGCCTGAAAGAAAAAAGGCAAGCCAAGAAAGAAAAGGCTGAAGGCAAGAGCCCCTCTATATGATGCCCAGTTGAGCTTGCAATGGGCAGGTCTATTACCGATTCATAGACCCGCCCGTTTTTCCATTCAGCTCAGGTGCTTATTGACTAATTTGGTCATCTCAAACATCGAGACCTGGTTCTTCCCGGCGAATACAGCCAGGAGATTCTCATCTGCATTGATATTTCTCTTGTCCTTTGTATCCTGAAGATTATTTTTCTTTATATATTCCCAGAGCTTCTTGGTTATATCTGTCCTTGGAAGCGGTTCATTACCCACTATCTTTGCCAACGCCGCGCTCGGCTTCATGGCTTTCATAAATGCCGGATTAGGGGCTCTATTTTTTGAAACTTTCTTTTCCGATTCTGTCATCATTATTCTCCTTGTGTTTGTGGATTTAGAGGCTGAATTCCTTCATTTCAGAACGTACGCTTTCTAAAAGTATACACGAATCCAGCCTAAAAGCGAGATATTCATACACGCTACGCTCAGCCAAAATGACCGATAACACAGTAACGGTAACAGATCTCGTAGTAACAAAGCCAATCTGACAAGGTATACTAGAGTAAGAGGCTGAAAAAAAGGCAGCGCTGGAGTTGCGGGTACTGTATCAAGAAATCATAGGAAAAGTGAGGAGGAAGAAATAAATGATCAGCTCAAAGAAGCCGGTAAATAAAGAGAAGGATTCAGACAGGGCCGCGAAGGTTAAGGCAGGGCAGACCGAGGACTTGGTTACCTATATCCTCAGGATCACACCTAAGCTGCGTGAGCAGATTCGCATCGAGGCTATCAAAGCAGGCAAGAATATGAACGCCTACATTTGTGATATTTTGGAAAATCACCTGCCCAAATAGGAGAGAAAGCCGTTTCTCGAAATAGATAGAAAAGGTGACAGGTTGTTTTCTCCATCTCAGGATGCAACGAAGTTTTCAACGAATGCCTTCCTCACGTGGAGAATCGCGGTGCTCTTGCGCCAACGGAGTTGATTGGCGTAAGCCATCCGATCGGCATCGTCTTTTTTTCCGTCGTACAAGCAGTGTTGATCGCCTGGCGTTACATCGTCCACCGCAATTTGATTGTGGTGCGGCAGCGAGCCTCGATCAGTAAACCCAGCCGCCTTTCTCAAGCTTGCCAGGATGGTCGTCAGACCCTCCGTGAGGTGGTTTGTGAGGCCGGGCTGAGTGTCGTTGGGCTGAGCATACCGGCCTGAGATCAATTGATTAGCCCATCGTTGGGCAGCCGCTTCTTTCCCCTGGGTCCACAGGCTTGTGTTGACACTGAATTTCGGGTCGGTCAGGTCAAAGGTTGAGGGCGGTTGGTATGACGGAGCCGTGTCGAACTCCATTTGACCCGTGGGGTCGTACACTTCAGCGTGCCCTTGAGGGGACGCGGGATCGACAAGCTTGGCGAAATGGACGTAAGAAGAGTGGGCATAGAAGTCAGCAATGGCGTGCGCTGCTCGCGCGAATGACTGCAGGTTGGCGCGGTTGTCCTGTTTGAAAGTCGCGAGGTTATGCGTGACTTGGGACCACGATTCCGGAATGTATCCGTTATCAAAGTGATCCAGCGGACTGTAATCGGGGATATCAAGATCAATCGAATCAATAACGGGACCTGCAAGGAACAACCGCGAAAAGTTGTGCTTAAGTTCCTTCAGTACCCAGGAAGGGACTTCCGGAACCCCGCCTATGGCTTCTTCGATAATGGACAGGTGCACCTGTCCAACGAACTTTGGGTTCAGACTGGTCCACTCCCGGCTGAGGAAAAAATCAAGATCCTCCCGATCTGCGGTGCCCTTGACGGCCCACAGGTGTCTGTCGTTGAAGAGAAAGTAAGGTACGTATTCGACTTGAGAAGCGACCTGCTCAGGCTGCCTGATCTCGGGGATGTGCTCGTCGGACAGAGCTCTGCCGAGTCGCAAAGGCTCAATGACTGTCCAGTTGCCGCGTTCGCTCTTGTACATCACCCACATGTGGTCGTGCGGTGTACCATCGATAACCATCTGGCCGAATGCAACGCGGACATTGAACGGGCTGATGCCTGTAGCGAGCAAGAGCGAGGCAAGAAGGAACGCACGATCCTCGCAGTCGCCAGCCTTGATCGCAAGGGTCTCGTCGGGGAACTGCCAGGGGTCCCTACCTTTGCCGGCCTCGTATGAGATGGTATCAGCTACAAAGTTAGCGACGACGGCGGCGCGGTAGTCGAATGAACCCTTTTTGCGTGCTTCAAAGCGAGTAACACTCCCACCGTGTTTCCGAAGATAGCTTGGTATTTTATCCCGTACCTCACGCTCCATGACAGCGTTACGGCACGAAGTGAGGTACTCTCGGACATCGATGTCGTAACTACGCCGCGAACGGACACCTACGACCTTCCGCCCGGATGGCACAATCGGTTGCTGGATGATAACATCACCATCCCAGTTCCACTTTCGGAGATCCATCACATTACTTGGTGCAAAACACATAGCCTGCCTCCTGATGAATGTTACCGTTGCTTCGTTATTATATACAAGTGCGGCGGTCATTTTTTTGTTGCGCCGCAGGAACCATCTTAGTCTACACCACCAGATGCCCTTTCTTATCTGCAGGAGCAATGGTGGCCTGTGTGCCGGAAGTGAATTCCAGAAAGTCGGCCTCCATTCCGTCACTGAAAATCACACCATGTTCCGGCATGAGCGATATGAGATCAAGAGGAGCATCGGGTGCAATCTTGCCGAAAACAAGGCCTGCCTGCGTTGCTCTGCTGGGAAAGGGCTCCCTGACGCAATAATATAGATAATCTGATTCCCATCCGAAGTCATTAAAGATATCGGTATCCAGGGACTGACCGAGTGCGGCGCCGAGCCCGCGCGCTCCGGCCAGAACACTCTTGAACCATCCGGTAGAGCCGAGTCCAGTTGACACAATGACGCCGCTCGATGAATGGCGCTCCTCCCGTTTACCAATACTGATTTGATAGCGAGCCGAGACATGGGACTTTTGCCCAATAAACAGATCATTGATTCCGTAGAGCGTCTGCCCGTTGTTCAGCTTTGCCTTCGCCATTGTAATCTCCCGCACTTTTCGTCTTTTGGCAAACACCTCTAGTACTACTGTAAACAGATCCCCAACTAGAAAAGGCAACAGGACGCCATCCCAGCGCCCGGGGTCTGGATTGACTCCGAGCACTGGTTGCGTATTCAGATACTTCATTGTGTTGGCTACAAGGCCATCCTGGCCGAGGACCACAACGGTGTCTTCTTCGCCGAAAACGAAATTGGGCAGAAAGCCACGGTCAACTATCTGGAGTCGACCTGCAAGATGCAGTTGCTGCTCGGCTTCCTTCAATGCCGCCTTATAGCGGCTGTGCTCCGTTTCGTAGTCGGAGAAATCGGCTCCCATGTGCTCGATCCAGAACTTGGCCTGTCCAATAGTATTGAACCGGGTTACCAGCTCTTCAAGTCGCGTGGAACGCGTAATCAGGATAATCTTGTTATCTGTCAGCCGCTTGACATTCACTGTCGCACCTTCTTTGTCAGCTCTCTTAAAAGATCGGGAGAGATGTTAAGTTCTCCTATCTTTGATGCGCTTTCCGCTAAATCCCTGAATGCAAGCGCGATGAGTTGGCTGGGTTCCATTCCGATGCTTGCCAGTGCATTGAGGACCTTAGGGTCTATGTTCGCAACCGCCCCCATGACTGCCGATAAGCTATATGCCTTTGCATCGGCCTCCACCTTGGCGTTTTCTACCGTAAGACCGACGAGTTCCTTATTCTTTTCCTCCAGTGAGATCTTTGCCGCCATCTTCTCTTCCTTCAGCAAGCGCTCTTTTTCCTGAACTGCACGTTCCGCATCCATTTGTGTCTCCCGTATCTGGCGCTTCTTGACCTCAACTGCGATTTCCGTATTCAGCTCGTTTTCTTTGATCGCCCGCTCCTGCTGAATCGCAGCATTGCGCCGGTCGTAAGTGGCTTCATCCGCTTCCTTGAGAAGCTGCTCTCTTATACTTGCCTCAAGTGCCCTGGCTGTCTCCGGTGTCGGCTTGATAGCCAAGATCGAGAAGTCCAGGATCTCGATACCGAGGGAGTTCAGGATTTCAGAACTTCTGAGCGATTCTTTCACCTTTTTAACGAGCGTCTCTGACGACCGCAAGACATCGCGCAGCGGCAGGTTCTCAAGCTCCTCCCTGATCAGGACCTGCACCTGATTGACTATGCGCTGGGAGAAATTTTCAGGGTCCTCCCCTGCATACTCCTGGTTCGACGCATTTAGAGTAAAGTTGAGCATTTGAGACAACCGAGCCGGATCTGCAACCCGATAGACCACCTGCCCCTGGATCGTGATGTCCTGATAGTCCGACGTAACCTCTTTGAAGATGAACGGGATGTCGGTGCTGCCCACCGGCACCGCGACCAGAGACGTAACCGGAGCAAAATAGAAAAACGACAGACCGGTTCCCTCCTTTACCAGCCTTCCACTCTTGTACTGCATGAGATACATTGTGGGGTCTACCTTGATGAACTGAAATCCCAGCATGACGCCCTCCTTTCCTAAGGTTTTCAGATTTCGAAAATGAAGCCCTTTTCTGTGAGTTGACGATATTTCCTTTCGTCAAACTGATAGAGACGGGCTGCCCGATGCGCCACATCCATCTGAACTTCATCCAGTTCTTTCAATAATCCCATCCCGAGAATACGCTTCCTGAAATTTCTCTTGTCGATGTTCCGGTCCAGAATCTTTTCATACATCCTCTGAAGCTGCGTGAGCGTAAACTTTATGGGAAGCAGTTCAAACCCGATTGGGGCATAGGTGACTTTCCCTTTCAGCCGTAAATGCGCAATCTCGACAATTCGATTGTGATCGAAGGGCAGCTTCGGCACGTCGTCGACCGAAAACCATGCAGCATTCCGGGAACCCCTGGTCGCCTGGATCGAGTGGTCTCTAAGATTCACCAGGGCGTAGTAGGCTACTGTTACCACCCGCTCACGAGGATCGCGGTCGACTTCACCGAATGTATAGAGCTGCTCCAGAAAGACATCCTGTATTCCGGTCTCTTCATGAAGCTCACGCTTTGCGGCATCCTCCAGCGATTCATCAACCCGAACAAATCCGCCGGGAAGCGCCCATTTGCCACGGTACGGCTCTTTGTCCCGCTCAATAAGAATGATTTTCAGCTCCTCTTCATCCAGGCCGAAGACCACGCAATCGACCGCAAGGTTTGGTCTCTTGTATTTGTAAGTGCAGGTCATGGATGCCCCCAGTGAGTGTTAGTATTACACTAAGTATAGTGTATCTAAAACACTATGTCAAGGGGTATCTTTTTGACATAGCGGATTTGCCAAGTCAGGATTGTGATCATACACACACCGTTGGACAATGCCTATGTGTTAAAATTTATAGTTGAAATAGTATAGGGAAGTTATTTAATTCTCGTTGCGGAAGCGATGAATAGATTATAATAAAGCAGCGATGAAAGGATAGAACAATGCTTGTGTTTACATGCGAAGACTATTTGCAGTTAAGAGCAGAGATTGAACTCCTTGGTTATGCCGAGGAAATCCGCTATTTGGAAAATATAGGCAAGCGGACGCTGGGCCCATCTGAACTTGTCTGTGAATACGCAATTCTCGTAATCACTGGCGGGATGAATGCTCCAATCACTGATATTTCATGGAATGAAAAAGTAATGAGGGTCCTCAAGAGCAGGGTTTTGTTTCACGAACTGCTGAGACATAAAGGCAAGGCTGAGGCAATAAGGCAGTGCTGGGAAGAAAAAGAAGCGTTATTCCAAATGTTTAAGGAAGTAAGACATGACGCTGCGAAGGCGGTTAGTTTCTGTCATTCACTCCCATGGATTGGCAATGCCACAAAATACATACTGGCGCAAAACATTGGGATTGATTGTGCCAAACCGAATATCGGATTTGTCCGGTTAGGCAGTAATTTTGTTGAATTGCCGGAGAATATATGCAGTCAGCTGGCGGATGAGTCTGGTGACCGGATCGCCACAGTGGAATTCGTTCTCTCGCACGCAATAAACTTAGGGGTGATCGGAAAATATATTTTTGATGCGCCCGTCGCACCATCTTTTCCGATACTATCCGAAGTCGCAGTGGACGATCTGTTGTTACTGCTGGCCACGCCGGACCAGGAATCAATCGCCTGCCGGCAAGATAAACGTAGCCTGCTAAACATAGTAAAAGAAGGGCATTGCGGCGACTGTGGTCATCTTCCGAGAGCTTTCGGAATGTCGGATGTCAGCAATGGATAGTTCAAAGGGAGTAAGTTGTCGGCGGAGTTAGGGAGATAAAGAATGCCTTATATTTCAGTCTCCATTCATCTCTGCTAACATTATTTCACTTGCGGCATTTTTTTGCAAAACGGTTCCCATCATTGGACTCGCATACATTATAACCAAGCGAAGAGTTATACTCCTCGAAGTACTTAGTCACGCCCGTAAGTTATTGAGGGATTCCCGGCACCGGATGGTCTTCTATGTAGCACTGAGGATCTTCCGACAGGTAATTCTCTTTTCCGTTTGCCTTTGAATACGCATATGCGATAGCCCTGCACCCGCGGCAATTGGCCCACCGCTTGCAGCTGCCGCACCTGCCTTCGTATCTTTTCCTATCCCTCAGCGCCTCCAGTACAGGCGATACGGACCAAACTTCCCGCAGCGAATCCTCTAAAACATTTCCAATTGGTATATTGAGCCGCCGGCAAGGAGTGATAGTCCCGTCGGCCAGGATGGTCATCCCTGAGACTCCCGCTGCACAGCCGCCGATTGCAGTATCTCCCATGTCTTCAGTGACTTCATTCATCGAAAATTGAGAGGCGACCGGATCGCCAGTAACTATTCTGACCGGGGATGCATCCGCTGAAAATATATTACTGTACAACTTCTTCACCTCATCAACTGCAATCATCTTGTCTAGCATTGCTGCTCCCCGCCCATAAGGTACAAGCCTCGAAAAGCCGAGCTTCTGGACACCAAGAGATTTAGACAGGCTTACCATTTCAGGGAAATATCCAGCGTTGAGCGTTGAAAGAGTTGCATTCAGTGTCACTGGTATCCCGGAGGAGAGAAGGTTTTTAACCCCTGAGATTGACGCTGCAAAGCTGCCTTTTCCCCTTATATCCTCATGGATTTTCTGGGGGCCTTCAATGCTGACCTGCACCCCGCTTACTCTATTCCGAGCCAGTTTTCTTGCAATCTCTTTGGTTATCTTGGTCCCGTTGGAGAGAATATAAATATCGGCACCTTTCCATGATATTTCCTCGAGTATCTCGAACAGGTCGGAGCGGAGAAGAGGTTCACCGCCTGATATGTTGTAACTCATCGGGATTTTAACGCCGTAGGTCTCTTCCCAGTCCCAGATCATATCCGCAGCTTCGTTGATGACTTCTTTCATCGACTTCAGGGGAAGTTCCGCGGGTAGCCGGTCCTCCTGATAGCAATGGAGGCAACGGAGATTGCATTTCTCGGTAATGTGCCACTGTATAAAAAAATCATGAGTGTTATTGACTGACATGGCAATTCCCCATTTGAGAATATGGTAGTCTTTATTCGTTAATAAGAAAGCAGATACGTTAGAATGACATTGCAATGCCTTCCTGATTTAAGGATAGCCCAAATGCAGACGAAAATAAATCAGACAAAGGCGAATTTTATAGTCGGTCTTGTCCTACAAAAGGAATCGGGCGGTTCCAGAACTTATTTCACCGGTTTCCACGTCTCGTCAGGGTCATACTTTGTCAAAGCCTTCGCCATCTCTTCAGTTTTTGGCCCCAGGTCTTTCTCGTAGACTATACCTTGTTGGTTCACCATAAAGGTCATGATGCCGGACGCTCCGTACTCCGCAGGATATGTAAGCAGGCCGAATCCGGCTGTCATCTTGCCGTCGACTATATAATCAATGTCGCCGCCTGGTGCTTTGCTGCCCTGGCCTTTCAATATCTTGAAATAATAACCATGATATGGCTTATGTTTCTCGCTTGGTTTTCTGACTGTGTACCCTTCACCCGTGGCTTGTGCAAATAACGGTCCTAAGGGACTGCTTTCCTCTCCTGCAGCAGCCTTCCAGTAAAGACCGTCTTTCCTGTCCTCATGGCTGACAAATCTTTGTGCGTATTGCAAAACTCCGCTGCCATCACGGTCCTTGCCGGCATATTCAAGCTGCGCATCCACGTAAGCCATCGAAACCTGAATAGTGCTTAATTCATTCTTGCCTATCCTCCTGTTTATGATTTCCTGCTTGCCTTCGTCCGTGGAAAACGCCCATTCCTGACCCGATCTTACAATAGGGATAGGAAAAGAACACGCATCTTTTCCGATGTTAGCCAACATCGTATTGTCGTCTAACTTCGAAAATTTAACAGCTTCTTCGGCGGCCTCAACGAAACTGTTGCGGTCATTGCTGTCTTCTACTGCATCGCCGGAGGATATGATGGCTTTGCCCTGTGGGCCGAAGATGGCCAGTAATCCCGCTGTATCATGAGTCTTAGCAGCCTTTATGAGTGCACCAAACGCCTCTTCGGGTGATTTAAACTTCTCCTGCTTTGCGTCCTGAGCAGACACTGTTAAATTAAAGGCAATCAGTGCAATTATTACGGTGATGAAACCGGCCGACCAATGCCTGCAGAGGTTTTTCGGATTTGTTGTATATTTAAACATTGTTCCTTCCTCCATATATCGCTGTTCTTGTGATGATAACTCAATTATTCGATGCGGAGCCGCTATTATCGACGCCCTCCGCCATGGAATCCTCCACCTGATCCGCCGCCGCGGGGAGTTCCAGCACCGCCACCGCGAGATACCCCTCCACCGTTACGGATTGCAGCTGGAGTCTGGCCGGCACTTGAGCGGCTTTGAAACCCGCGGTCGCTTGCCGAATGCTCAGCCTGTCTGTCAATAGAGTGATGAAAAGCGCTTGAGCGAGATCCTCCGGAACTCGGGTTTGATCCATAACCCCGAAATTCTTGGGCCGGCGCCGGCCCGGTCAGCGCGCGGCTTCTATCGAAAGATGTCCGTGCGCTGTCACGTGCGGCAGGGT
>JBGOVD010000228.1:0-4457 GCA_041477935.1 Dissulfurispiraceae bacterium
GGACCTTTTCAAAGAGGCGGCCCGACGGGGCAAGGACAACAACCGGGAGTTCTTCATCGATTAAAGCTATCGGACCGTGTTTCATTTCGCCGGCTGCATAGCCCTCCGCATGTATGTATGATATCTCTTTCAGCTTCAACGCCCCTTCGAGAGCTATGGGGTACTGTATGCCCCTGCCGAGGTACAGGAAGTCTTTCGCCTTGAATAGTTCTTTGGATATGGAGTGTATCCTGCCGTCGAGTTCGAGTGCAGCCTCGATGCTTCCCGGAAGACGCATCAGGTCATCGATAAGCGAAGTTGCGGTCACTGCATCGATAGTGCCCCTGTTTTTTCCAAGGGCGACGGTAAACATGTATAAGGCCACTATTTGGGCCGAGAAAGCCTTTGTGGACGCCACGCCGATCTCCGGTCCGGAATGAGTGTAGAATACGTAGTCCGCCTCCCTGGATGCTGTGCTGCCGATCACATTACAGATGGTCAGGGCAGAGGCCCCGAGTCTTCTGGCTTCCCGCATGGCTGCGAGTGTATCAGCAGTCTCACCTGATTGAGTAATTGCAATGAACAGGGTCTTTTCTCCCATGATCGGGGAGCGGTATCTGAATTCCGAGGCGATATCGACCTCTACCGGGACCCTTGTAAGCTCCTCGATCATGTATTTGCCGACAATTGCGGCGTGGTACGAAGTGCCGCAGGCAACGATGAATATCTTATCGATCTTGCTGAGGACTTCAGCGCTCAGTCCGAATTCTTCGATCGCGACCTCACCCTTTTCGGGGAATATCCTTCCCCTGATGGTATCTGAAACGGACCTCGGCTGCTCATTTATCTCTTTCAGCATGAAATGGCGGTAACCGCCTTTTTCGGCCATAGAAGGACTCCAGGATATCGTCACGACATTTTTATCGACAGGTTTGCCCTCGAAATCGGTAATGATGATCCCGTCCCTGTGCATGATGGCCATTTCATTATTATCGAGGAAGATCACCTCCCGTGAATAGCTGAGAAACGCAGGCACATCAGAGGCCAGAAAATATTCGTTCTCGCCGAGACCCAGGACGAGAGGGCTCTCCTTTCTTACCGCGACGATCTTGTCCGGCTCTCTTATGTCGATGACGGCAAAGGCATAGGCGCCGTGGACTTCTTTCAGTGCCGACCTTACCGCATCTTCAAGCGGAAGGTTGGAAGCGTATTTGTTGATCAGATGACAGAGCACTTCGGTGTCTGTCTGGGACTTGAAGACGAACCCTTCGGCCTGGAGTTTATGCTTAAGCTCGACATAATTCTCGATTATGCCATTGTGGACCAGTACTATCCCGCCGGACCTGTGGGGATGGGCATTTTCATCGGAGGGCTTTCCATGAGTCGCCCAGCGGGTATGGCCGATAGCGGCCGTACTCTCTATTTTCTGGGCATCTACGATAGAGTCGAGCTGCTGGATCTTGCCTTTACAGCGTTTGACCTGTATGTCACCGTCGGCGAAGTAAGCGATACCGGCAGAATCATACCCCCTGTATTCCAGCCTTTTGAGGCCCTCCATCACTATCGGGATGGCTTTTCTGTTGCCGATGTATCCGATTATGCCGCACATGTCTGTCTCCTCCAGCGATTAATGATCTACGGAGTAGTCATTATTTCGGTTTGCGTTTATCTTTCATGACGGACCTTGCTTCCGCCCATTTTTCGATATTCTTCTGTGATGTCCGCGAAACGGCAAGCGCCATGGGAGGAACATCCTTGGTAATTGTCGAGCCGGCGCCTACATAAGATCCCTTTCCCACCTTAACCGGCGCGACCAGCTGCGTATCGCTTCCGATGAAAGCTCCTTCTTCTATCACTGTCTTGAATTTATTTACACCATCATAATTGCAGGTTATGGTCCCGGCGCCGATATTGACATGGTCGCCGATCTCGGCATCTCCCAGGTAGCTGAGGTGCGAGGCCTTTGTGCCGTTACCGATGACCGATTTCTTGATCTCTACAAAGTTACCGATCTTTGCAGAAACCCCTATTATGGAACCCGGCCTGAGGCGGGCAAAGGGACCCACCTCTGCGCTGTCCTTTATGTTCGAGGATTCGATAACGGAGGAATCCCTGATGATGACATTATCACCGATCGTACTGTCAATGATGCGGGTATTGGGATAGATCCTGCAATTGCCGCCGATCACGCTTTTTCCTTCGATGACGACATTGGGATAGATGACCGTATCCATGCCGATCGAGGCGTCCGGATCGATTATTACGGATTTCGGATCGATGAACGATACCCCTTCGTCGAACCATTTTGAAACAATCCTGTCTCTCAGGTGCAGTCCCGCCATGCATAGTTCTCTTCTTGTGTTGATGCCGGTCAATTCAGTTTCATCTCCCAGCATATGAGAACCGACACGATATCCCTTGCGGGCTGCTATGCTTACAATGTCGGTCAGGTAATACTCTCCCTTTCGGGGGTTCATCTTGATCTCTCTCAGCAGTGAGAGTATCGAAGACTCCATGGCATATATTCCGCTGTTTACTTCCGAAATTATTTTCTGTTCAGCGTTCGCGTCCTTGTCTTCGACAATTGAGGTCACATTGTTACCATCTCTAATGATCCTGCCATAGGCATGACTGCCTCCAGCGATAAAGGAGAGGATCGAAAGAGATTCTCTCCTGCGTTTATGGACTGTAATTAGCTGCCGAAGGGTCAGCGGGTTTACGAGAGGGGTATCGCCGCTCAGGATCAGGACCGTCCCTTTGCCCGCTTTCAATCCCGAAAGTTTTCCGGATGCAGTCTTTAGCGCGTCTGCAGTACCTCTAGGTTCTTTCTGGACGGCAAAGGTCACTCTCTCATCCCTGAGCGCTTCCTGTATGCCTGTGCTTTCCGGGCCGACAACGACGATAATCTGTTCGGGCTTTAAAACCCTGGCAGCCTCGACAACTCGTCGAATAATCGGTTTGCCGTTTATCGGGTGCAGAACCTTAGGTGTCGATGATTTCATTCTCGTACCGAGGCCGGCAGCGAGGATTACCGTGTAGAGACCCACTAAGCTCCTTCCCTTGTGGCTGTGATTAGTGTGGGCGTTGCAATTCCTCCAGAGAGGACTATGCGGATGCCTTCTTCAATCGGGATGTTGGTATAGGTGATGCTCCTGTCGTCCAGAAGCACTATCTCGCCCATGTAAAGGTTGTTGGTTGGTATGTAGACCGCTTTCAGCTTTAATTCTTCCTTATCGGTCCGGACCGTGCATTCTTTGGTGAGAAAGCCGAAGGCATAGCAGCCCGCACGGGGATATTCAGCAATTATGAACTTGTTGAACGACCCCTTGCTTTCAGGTGAAAAGGCATCGATAAGCTGCTTTAGAGATGTATAGATGCTCTTGAATACAGGGATATTCAGAAAAATATATTCAACCAGGTTGAGTACCCTTTTCCCGAAGACATTCGTAGATATTATCCCGACCAGGAAGATGATGCCGACGGCTGTAATAAAACCGAGGCCGGCTATATGCGTGCCCAGGAACGCATCGAAGAACTGACCCAGAATCCCGTCTATGAATTTGAAGAGGCTGGCGATGACAACGATGGTGAGCGTAACTGGTACGGTAATTACGAGTCCGGCAAGGAATTTCCGCTTGAATGTAATACGTATCGGATCGAACATATATTAACTATTGTCCATCGTTCGGATTGAAACTGTCAAGGGCGCTTGATCTGCTATATATCACGACTTAAGGGTGTCGTCTGCGATATCGAAATTCGCATAAACATTCTGAATGTCGTCATGGTCTTCAAGTGCATCGATCAGCCTTATCATTTGCTCGGCGGCATTGCCTTCGAGAGGCACATAATTCTTCGGAAGCATTGTGACCTCGGCGAGAGATATGTCCATTTTATGACCGGCAATCGCATTTTTGACAGTATCAAGGTTTTCCGGAGCGGTGATGATTTCGTAATTGTCTTCCCTGGGATCGTTTTTCATATCTTCAGCGCCTGCATCGAGGGCTATGGACATCAGCGTGTCTTCATCAACCTTTGCCTTATCGACAAGTATGTAACCTCTCTTGTCGAATATCCACGCGACGCAGCCGGATTCGCCGAGGTTTCCGCCATTTTTCGAGAGTACATGGCGGATTTCGGAGACGGTCCTGTTTTTATTGTCTGTCAGAACGTCCATCAGGACCGCAGCGCCCCCAGGGCCATAGCCCTCATAGATGACTTCCTCATAGTTGACGCCGGGCAGTTCTCCGGTGCCTTTCATTATTGCCTTTTTAACGTTTTCGGAAGGCATATTTACTTCTTTTGCCTTGTCAATGGCGAGCCGCAACCTGGCATTGCCGTCCGGGTCGCCGCCGGAACGGGCTGCAACGGTTATTTCTTTGACTATTTTCGTGAAGGACTTGCCTTTTTTGGCATCGGTGTTTGCTTTTTTATGCTTTATCTGTGACCATTTGGAATGTCCTGACATGAAGACCTCC
>JBGOVD010000330.1:0-3362 GCA_041477935.1 Dissulfurispiraceae bacterium
GCGCGATTGCTTACGACGTCCCGCGAATTATTCAGCGCCTGAAGGAGCGGCACTCCGCTCTTGAGAAGCGTGCCGAGCGTCCTGCAAAAACGCGCCGTCTCTATCTTGGTTATAACATCACCCATCAGCTTCAGTTTCAGAGCGTCCCATTTCAGTCTTCCATTGACGGTCCTTATAAATTTCCTGAACAGAATCACGCCGGCCGTCAATGCCAGAGCCGCCATCCACCAGTATCCCCTGAGGACAGCACTGAATGACATTATCATCTTGGTAGAAAGCGGCAGGGATGCGCCAAGCTCCGAGAAAATCGTAGAGAAACGCGGCAGGACGAAGGTAAGCATAATGATGATGGATATGCCTCCGGCGACAATCAATATCATAGGATATATCATCGAAGAGATGATGTGGTCTTTCAACTCCTTGGAGGACTCCAGGAATTCGTTCAGCTTGTCGAGCACGATGTCCAGGACACCGCACGCTTCGCCCGCACGCACCATGTTGATGTAGATCCTGGGGAATGCCTTCGGGTGTTTCTGAAGGGCCTCGGAGAAGGAACTCCCTTCCCTGATCGACTTCAGCACGGACTGGACGATGCTCTTCATCTCCTTGCTTTCGGACACCTCGGATATGATGTTAAGGCTGCGGTCAAGTGGAAGGCCTGCTCCAAGCAGCGCCGAAAGTTCTGTTGTGAAGGTGAGAACGTCACCGGTCGACGACCTCAGGGACATCCTCTTTCTTATACCTTCCGTGGGGGCTGAAATCTTCAGAGGGATGACGCCGGTGGAGCGCAGCCTTTCTATGGCGGCCTTTTCATCCCCCGCTTCGATGGCCCCCTCAACCACATCCCCATCTTTCGTGGTGGCCCGGTAAGAGAAGATCGCCATTATACCTCCTGGGTCACCCGAAGCACTTCGCTCAGTGTCGTCATTCCATCTTTGATCCGCTGAACGCCGTATTCCAGCAAGGTCATCATGCCCTTCTTCTTTGCCACTTCGCGGATCTGGAGAGAATCGACATCCCTGAGGACCAACTTTCTGATATCATCATCGATCACAAGTAGTTCATAGAGACCCGTCCTTCCGTAATAGCCCGTATTCGAACATACCTCGCACCCTTTGCCCTTGTAAATGGGAACATCCTCTGAGAGGCCGAGAAGCTTAAGCTCTGCGCGTGTCGCAGTCGAGTCGTCCTTCTCCTTGCAGGAAGGGCAGATAACCCTGACAAGCCTCTGCGCCAGTATGCCCCGCACCGTCGAAGAGAGGAGAAAATGCTCAACCCCCATGTCCAGGAGTCTGGTGATCGCGCTCGGAGCGTCGTTTGTATGGAGTGTGGAAAATACGAGGTGGCCCGTCAGGGCGGATTGTATGGCGATTTCGGCAGTTTCCAGGTCTCTTATCTCACCGATCATGATTATATCAGGGTCCTGCCTTACAATATGCCTGAGCGTGTTGGCGAAGTTGAGGCCGATCTGTGGCTTGACCTGTATCTGGTTGACACCCTTCAGATGATACTCTATCGGGTCCTCGACAGTGATGATCTTGTTGCCGGGCAAATTTATCTTGTCGAGGGCGCCGTAGAGCGTCGTCGTCTTACCGCTGCCGGTAGGCCCCGTAACCAGAACAATGCCATTCGGCTTCTTGATGAGTTCGTCGAAGGTGGATAGAGTCTCCCGGTCGAAACCGAGCTGTTCCAGGTCTATCACGATCCCTTCTTTCCGGAGGATCCTCATGACAATGCTCTCTCCATAAAGTATCGGGATCGTCGAGACCCTCAAATCGATTTCCTTCTCGCCAATCTTGAGCTTTATGCGCCCGTCCTGGGGGAGCCGCTTTTCGGCGATGTTGAGCTTCGCCATGATCTTGACCCTCGAAATAATAGCGGCCTGGAGTTTTTTCGGTATGGATTCCACCTCGTGAAGTATGCCGTCAATCCTGTACCTGACCTTCATCTCGTCTTCGAACGGCTCTATGTGAATATCGCTCGCACGGCTTTCTATGGCTCGTGTAATGAACATGTTAACAAGCTTTATTATCGGCGCCTCGGCGGCAAGGTCTTTGAGATGGCCTATATCCTCTTCCGCCTCGTCACTAAGGAACTCGACCCCTTTATCTCCCATGTCTTCAATAATCCGGTTGATGTTCTGGGATTCCTGCTCGTAGAACTTCTTCAGGTATTCGTCGACCATGCTGCTTTCGGCTGCATATGCGATAACTTCGGCTGAGAGAGCGACCCTCAATGCATCGACAGTGGCGAGGTCCTCCGGATGCTCCATAGCGATCTTGAGGACATTGTTCTTATATTCTATGGGGATGATCCTGTTTTCCTGGATGAAACGGGATGTTATGCCTGAAAGAACCACGGGGACCTTCGGCAGGTCCTCAACCCTATAATAATTGTCCGATATATTCATGGAATGCCTTTGTTACCAACTCGTAACATCCTGGTCTTCGCCGGTACCACCCGGGGCGCCGTCCCTTCCATAAGTAAAAAGGTCGTAATCGCCGTGTTGACCGGGAGAGGCGTAATTATAGGGTTTGTCCCAAGGGTCGAGAGGGACCAAATTCTTTTTCAGATATGATCCCGCCCATTTCTCCTCGCCGGGATTGGTATTCAGGGCCTGGAGACCTTGCTCCGTCGACGGATAGTGTCCGACGTCAAGGCGATACTGATCAAGTGCCTGGCCGAAAAGTTCCACCTGGGCCTTTGCCGAGGCAGTCTTCCCTTTTCCGAGGCTCGGAAAGACCTTCGGCATTACAAGAGCAGCCAGCATCGCAATGATCGCCATGACCACCAGCAGTTCCACCAGGGTAAAGCCTTTCCTGTCACAAAGCCCCTGATGCTTGAAATATCTGCTACAATCGCTTAATCTCATATATCACCTTTCACTCTTTGTTTTTATTCTAAGATTACAGATATATTAAATATATATCAAATGGAATGGGAATTCAAAGAGACCGACAACCGGTCGGCAGACTTGACTCTGCGAAATAAAAACACTATTGTAAAAGAAATGAGGAGTTCAGTGTTTAGAAGACTTGTAATAACGTTTAGCGCATATGCAGCTATTCCCGCTCTCCTGTTTTCCGGCGTCGATTGTGCATATGCCGGAGTACCTGATACCGGCAGGCCAGCCGGCAATCATTCACGAATCCTGATCGCACAGGCGTCTGCTCCGGCACCTGATCCCGATATTGATGAGCCTGTTTTGGACGATACGGGTGAAGAAGTAGCCACGCCGACTCAACCTGCCGCGATCGCACCCAAAGGACCCGTTGCCCCCGGTAATGTGCCGCCTCAACCAGGGCGACCAAGCCCCGGGGCTCTTCAGCCTGGGGTGCCCGCAGCGCCTGCTCCGACAGTCC
>JBGOVD010000074.1:0-7877 GCA_041477935.1 Dissulfurispiraceae bacterium
CTGAGGATCTCCGTTGTCTTCGCTTCTGTGGAAAGGTCGATCCCCTTCATGAAAACACCGTGCGCATTCTTCCCGGCAGATACAAGCACCTGTCCGAGCACAAATGGGGAGACACTAACCACAGCCTGGTCTTCCTTCACCTTCTCCAGCAGGGGCTGGTAATCCCTGATGCCGCCCGTATAACTGAGCACAATGGCGTGTGAATTAGCGCCGAGTATCTTTTTCTGGAGATCTTCCCTGAATCCGCTCATGACCGACAGGACAACGAGCAGCGCCATGACTCCGACTGCTACGCCGCCGATGGATATGGCCGTATTGAATGAGATACCTTTATGTTTTTTCTTTGACCTGAGGTACCGGACAGCTACGAATAATTGATAGGATAGGTTCATATCAATTTATATTTCAGATTATGCATTACTCATTTATTGTTCCGGCTTGAGCTGCGGGAAGAGGATAACGTCCCTGATAGAAGACGAGTTGGTCAGCAGCATTACCAGCCTGTCGATGCCTATACCTTCTCCGGCTGCCGGGGGCATACCGTATTCCAGCGCCCTCACGTAATCTTCGTCCATCCAGTGGGCCTCTTCATCTCCCTGTTTCTTTGCCTCGACCTGTTTCAGGAATCTTTCCTTCTGATCGGCAGGGTCGTTGAGCTCCGAAAAGGCGTTCGCGATCTCGCGGGATGTGATGAACAGCTCGAACCTCTCCACAAGCTCCGGGGTATCCTTCTTCCTTTTGGCAAGGGGAGAAAGCTCCACGGGATAATCGATAATAAAGGTGGGCTGCACCAGTTCGGGTTCGATGAACTCCTTGAATATCTCGTCGAGTATTTTGGCAAGAGAATCGCCGGCCTTGATATCGAGCTTCTTTTCCCTGGCCCAGGCGAAAGCCTTGTCGCGGTCAGTAATGGCATCGTCGGGAACGCCCTTCTGCTTCAGGGCTTCGAGAAGAGGGATCCTCGGCCACGGCGGGGTAAGATCTATTATGTCGTCTCCGTATGGCACCTTAAGCGTTCCCAACACCTTCTCTGCGATAAAGGTGAATATCTTCTCGGTGAAGTCCATAAGGAAATTGTAATCCTTGTATGCCGTATAAAACTCGATCATGGTGAATTCGGGGTTGTGCTTCGTCGAAATCCCCTCGTTCCTGAAATTCTTGTTCAGCTCGAATACCCTTTCGTATCCGCCGACAAGAAGACGCTTGAGATAAAGTTCAGGCGCGACTCGCAGGTACAGATCTATGTCCAGGGCGTTGTGATGGGTACTAAAGGGCTTGGCTGTTGCGCCCCCGGGTATCTGATGCATCATCGGAGTTTCGACTTCAATAAAACCGTTGGCCTCAAGGAAATCCCTCAATGCTTTTATGATGGCGCTTCTCTTTGCGAAGATTTCTTTAACCTGGGGATTTACGATCAGGTCGACGTACCTTTGGCGGTATCTCAGTTCGACATCCTTCAGGCCGTGCCACTTCTCGGGCAGCGGTCTCAGGGATTTGCTCAACAGCTCGAAATCCCTGACCTCGATGGTGAGTTCGTCCGTCCTGGTCCTGAACAGCTTGCCGGAGGCCCCGATAATGTCTCCTATATCCAGCTTCTTCAGGATTGCATACTTATCGTTCAGGACTCCTTTGCTGAAGAACAGCTGGATTCTCTCTGTTGCATCCTGTATTGTAGCGAAACATCCCTTACCGAAATCCCGCATCGAGATAATTCTTCCGGCTGCGGAGGTAAGGACTGGGTCAGCTTCGAGTGCATCTTTAGATGCCGATGCATATGTGGTTTTCAGATAGAGTGTGGATGCTTCGGGTTCAAATCTGCCGCCGTACGGATCGATCTGAAGTTCCCTCAGGTCATTCAGTTTCTTTATTCGCTGTTCTATAAGGTCGTTTATCTCTTCCATGAAAAGGAATTATACTGGCCTTCCCCGCTATTAGTCAACAGCGGCTTGACTAATGGCCGTTGCATGAAATAGATTATATATCTATGCGCAGACCTGTCATTGCGGCAAACTGGAAGATGAACAAAAAGATCGACGAGGCGCAGGCCTTCCTCGACGAATTCATCCCGCTCGTCTGGAACGAGAGGGATGTCGACATCGTAATTGCCCCTCCGTTCACGGCACTTTACACTATGGCCAATCTCCTGAAGATAACCAGGATCGGGTTGGCGGCACAGGACCTCTTTTATGAAGACAGGGGGGCATATACCGGGGAGATCTCGCCGGTCATGCTTACCGATATCGGATGTTCTCATGTAATCATCGGCCATTCGGAGCGGCGCATATATTTCGGTGAAACTAATGAGATAGTCAACAAGAAGATCAGGGCTGCCCGGAGGCATGGTCTGGAGGTTATTTTCTGCATCGGCGAATCATTGTCCGAGCGTGAAGCCGGGATGACTTTTGATGTCCTGAAACGGCAGATCAATGAGGGACTCAGGGACGTATCCCCGGATGGCCTTATCATAGCCTATGAGCCGGTGTGGGCCATCGGCACGGGAAAGACGGCCACGCCCGACCAGGCGCAGGAGGCCCATGAGGCAATTCGTAAAACTCTCTCTCACCTCTACGGCGAACCTGCAAAAGGCCTGCGGATACTTTACGGCGGCAGCGTCACCCCTGAAAACGCAGATGTCCTTATGGCCTGTCCTGATGTTGACGGCGCCCTCGTAGGCGGCGCCAGCCTCAAAGCGGACAGCTTCGCCGGTATAGTCAAATACAGCAAACAATAACAATGAACACCCCGGTTGGGGTCTCAGGAGGTTAGTGTGACACTTTTTTTGTTGATATTACATGTACTTGTAAGTATCTTCCTTATCTGTATCGTTCTGCTTCAGAGCGGCAAGGGAGCAGAGATGGGTGCCGCCTTCGGCGGATCGAGCCAGACACTCTTCGGCAGCAGGGGAGCCGCTACGTTCCTTAATAAGCTCACCACCGTCGCGGCTGTACTCTTTATGCTGACCTCGCTCTTGCTGACCATGGCGACGACGAAGGGCTCATCCGTAATACAGAACGTCCCGGTCGAGCAGGGCAAGACACTCCCTCAACAGCTGCCGCAGCAGCCGATTCAGCAGCCTGTTCCACAGCCGCCCGCTGCCAAATAACAAATATCATGTAATGATGAGCATATGAGCGTATGGGATTCTCCGGCATGGCATCCATACGCTCATTTCTGTGCTCATTGAACTCCTTTACTCCTTCACGTCTTAACACCTTAATTGTCATTATTTGCTCTTTGGCTTTTTTTCTTTTTGCGGGCTGCAGTCGTGAGCCGGGGATCAAGTATCCGAACGCGATTACCCTGGGTTCGGGCGCCGATGCTAAACGGCTCCTGCCTTTCCTGGCGTCCGACAGCGCTTCCAGTCAGGTAACCGGCTATATTTTCAATGGCCTCACCAAGTATGACAAGGACCTGAAGATCACCGGCGACCTTGCGGAATCCTGGGATGTGAGCGCCGACGGCCTCGCCATCATCTTCCATTTAAGAAAAGGGGTCAAGTGGCACGATGGCGTCGAATTCACATCTGACGACGTGGTATTCACATATAACGCCGTAATCGACCCCAAGATTCCAACTCCGTACAGCAGCAACTATGGGCCGGTCAAGTCAGTAGAGGCGACTGAGCGGTATACGGTGAGAGTGCATTACAATGAACCTTACGCTCCCGCCCTCGAATCATGGGGGATGGGAATAATACCGAAGCATGTCCTGGAAGGAAAAGACATGGCCTCGCCCGAGGTATATCAGAATCCGGTCGGCACGGGGCCTTACCGTCTCAAGGAGTGGTTAACAGGCCAGAAGATAGTCCTGGACGCCTTTGATTCATACTTCGAAGGCAGACCGAATATCGACAGGATCATCATAAGGGTCATCACTGATCCATCCACCATGTTTCTCGAGCTGAAGTTCGGCGGCATCGATTACATGGGGCTCACACCTCCCCAATACAAACTCCAGGCGAATACCGATTTCTTCAACCGATATTTCCAGAAATTCAGGTATCCATCTTTCGGATATACCTATCTCGGATTCAATCTCCTCAACCCTTTGTTTTCAGATAAAAAAGTCCGGCGGGCGATCGCCCATGCCATAAATAAAAAAGAGCTGATTGCCGGAGTTGTCCTGGGCTACGGCATACCATGCACCGGCCCCTTCCCTCCCGAATCGTGGGCTTACAACCGTGACGCCGGGGACATCGAATACAATCCCGACGCTGCAATAAAAATATTGGACAACCTCGGATGGAAAAAAAACCGGGATGGCTTGCTCGAAAAGGAGGGCAAAATATTTTCGTTTACGCTCATCACCAACCATGGTAACGACTCGCGCATGAAGGCGGCGCAGATAATCAGGGAGCAGCTTAAGCGTGTCGGCATAGACATGAATATCAAGGTCCTGGAATGGCAGGCGATGCTGCATGAATTCATCGACAAGAAGAGGTTCGAGGCAGTCATCATGGGATGGGCTCTTTCGCGAGACCCTGATCTATATGACATATGGCATTCGTCCAAGACGAAGGAAGGCGAATTCAACTTCATCTCGTACAAAAACGACGAAGTCGACAGGCTGCTTATCGAAGGACGGCAGACCTTCGGCATCCAAAAGAGGACAAAGATTTATCACCGCATACACCAAATCCTGGCAGATGAACAGCCGACCATATTTCTGTACGTCCCGGATGCCCTGCCGGTGCTGCACAAGAGGTTCAGGGGCGTAGAAAAAGCGCCGATCGGCATCTGGCACGACTTCATTCATTGGCATGTGCCGGCCGACAGGTCCGAATGGTATCGCTGAACAGCCATCGCCGGTTGTTATACCTGTACTTAAGTCTGACGGGATGGCATCAAATTTATTCTTGACAACAGGTGGCCTCTGTGTTAATAATTGATACTAGTGTTTTGGAGAGATCCCTAATTTTTGGCTCCATATTAAATTGGAAGGAGGTGATTCACTAATGAAGAAGGTATTGGCAATTGTTCTTTCACTCATGCTGCTCGTAGTATTCGCAGTTGGTTGCAAGAAGGCTGAGCAGCCGGCTCCGGCTCCTGCTCCTGCCGCGGCTCCCGCTCCGGCTCCTGCTCCGGCTCCTGAAAAGGCTGGTGAGAAGGCCCCTGAGAAGCCGATGGAGAAGCCTGCTGAGGCTCCGAAGAAATAGCACCGCCTTAATAGGCACGAAACACCATGAGGGGCAGCGATGTCTCTCATGGTGTTGCTTTTTTTAGGAAAATACTGCTAACATTAAACATTATTTCCTGTGACGAAAACGCTTAAGAGTGGGCATTCCCACTCTTTTGTTTTATGGGAGTATAGCAATGGGCCGCACTGATGATATAAAAGGGAAGATTGCTGAACTTGCCGGGCAGGTGGCCGAGGACGAGGGGCTGGAACTTGTTGACATCATTATCCTCGGCTCCGCGCGCAAAATGCTGCTGCGGGTAATCATCGACAAGGAGAGCGGCGTATCCGTCGGCGACTGCGAGCGCATGAGCAGGGGGATAGAGGCACTCCTGGATGTGGAGGATATCGTCAAGGCTGCCTACACGCTCGAAGTATCCTCACCAGGGTTGGACAGACCCCTGACAAAGATGAAGGACTTCGAGAGGAGCAGGGGCAAACTGGCGAGGGTCATCACCTCTGAAAAGATCGGGAATGAGACTTTCTTCATCGGAAGGATCATCGACACCGGCGACAATTGGATAAGGCTGCGGCTCGAAGAGAAACCGGCGAAGGGCCATGCAAAGAAAAAAGTGGCTGAAGAACCGAAGGATGCATTCATCCCGTTTGAAAAGATTTCGAAGGCGAATCTCGAAATTCAGCCTTGAAATAGGGCATTAAAAGGGGTATCGATATGTCAAAAGAACTCTGCTTTGTTATAGACCAGATTGGAAGGGACAAGGGCCTCTCTCGCGACGCCCTGATCAAGCTCCTTGAGGCCGCCCTGCTTTCGGCGGCCAAAAAGCGATTTGTGCACAAACCCAACGTTGATCTTCGGATAGACCCCAAAACCTGCAACATCACCGTCTTCGAGGTGAAAACCGTGGTCGAAACCGTGACTGCCCCGGATGAAGAGATATCCATGAGCGATGCCCAGGCGATTGATCCCGGCAAAGATATCGGCGCTACTATGGAACTTCCAGTACTCCTTAAGGACTTCGGGAGGATAGCGGCACAGACTGCCAAACAGGTACTTTTCCAGAAGGTGAGAGAGGCGGAGCGCGACGTCATATTCGAGGAATACAAGGACAAGATCGGACAGATCATCAGCGGCACGGTCATAAGAAAAGAAAAGGGCTTCTATTTCGTGGCCCTGGGCAAAGCCGAAGCGGTACTACCCCAGCGGGAAACCCTGCCCAGCGAGACACTTAAACGCGGCGATATTGTAAAGGCTTACCTTGCAGATGTAAAGCAGACCGTAAAGGGTCCGGCAATCGTCCTTTCGAGGAACGATCCAAACTTTATCGCCGGTCTTTTCAAGATGGAAGTCCCCGAGATCCATGACGGCATAGTATCGATCAAGGGTATCGCCAGAGAACCCGGAGAACGCACGAAGATTGCGGTCGCGTCGAGAGATACGTCGGTCGACCCGGTAGGGGCCTGTGTAGGCATGAAAGGCACCCGGGTCCAGTCGATAGTCAGGGAAGTAAAGGGTGAACGTATCGATATTATTCCCTGGAGCGATGATCCGCGCATCTTTATCGCGAGGGCGCTGACACCGGCGAGCGTTGACAGGGTCGGCATCAACGAGGCCGGCGTCGACAAAAGCGCTATGGTCATTGCGGACGATCAGCAGCTCTCCCTCGCCATCGGCAAACGCGGCGTTAACATCAAGCTCGCATCAAAGCTGACCGGATGGGAAATCGACATCCTGAGCGAATCGGAGTATTCCAAGCTCAAGCTGGAAGAGGCGGACAAGGCACTCGATGAGTCGCTGAAAAAAGATGCGGAAGAGAAGGCTGCTGACCAAACATAAGCTAGCAGGGGCAATTCGCAAATTGCCCCTGCTTATTGCTTGAAATGGATATCCTCTCGCCAATCCAGTACATAAAAGGCGTCGGTCCGCGACGGGCCGCCCTGCTTGCAAAGCTGGGTATAGAAATCGTCAAAGACATCCTCTTCTACCTCCCTTCCCGTTACGAAGACCGCAGTTCCATAAAGAAAATTGCACAGCTTACCATCGGAGAGATACAAACAGTTACCGGAAAGGTAATCAAAGCAGAAGCAGCTCCTGCAAGCCCGCGAAGGCCCCGTCTCAAAATTCTTTCCGTGGTCATAACCGACGGGAGTGGCGCCCTGACAGCAAAATGGTTCAATCAAACCTATCTCGGCAAGATATTCAAGCCCGCCCAGAAAGTCGTCTTTTATGGACCGGTTAAAGCCAACTACTGGGGCAGCGGCTTCGAAATGGTCAACCCCGAATTCGAGATCATCGATGATGACGAAGAGGATGCCGATCATATCAATACCGGGAGAATAGTCCCCGTCTATGGTCTGACGGAAGGTCTCAGCCAGAGACAGTTGCGCAGCATCGTCCACTTAACTTTAACCAGTGCACTCGCCGCCGTTACGGACGCGATGCCGGAAGATATCATCACAGGCCTTCATCTCCCCGGCCTCAGACAAAGTATCGAAGCCGTCCATTTTCCGCCGCCCGGGACAGCGCTGAATGATTTGAACGGGGGGACCAGTCCTTATCACCAGCGTCTCGCCTTTGATGAACTTTTCACTCTGCAGCTCGGCCTGGCGGCGATAAAGAATAATGAGACCTCTGAGAAGGGCATCTCCTTTGAACCGACCGGGAAACTTACCGGCAAACTCCTCGAAAAATTGCCCTTCAAACTCACGGATGCACAGAGGAGGGTCATTGACGATATCGTGAA
>JBGOVD010000118.1:0-6493 GCA_041477935.1 Dissulfurispiraceae bacterium
CCTCTCACGGCTACAATCAGGCACTGGTACAACGCTTGTACCAGGCTGTCCAGAGCAGTTTGTAGACTTAGGGACAGGATGTTGACAATAATAAAGTTGTGATTTATAATTGCCTATGTATATCGCGCGCCTCTCCTCAACAGCCCTGTCGCATGCCCTGAGACACTTCCCAGCTACTCTGGTTACCGGCCCGCGACAGGCCGGAAAGACCACGCTGCTAATGCATGAGGCCGGTAAAGAGACTGCCTACGTCAGTTTCTACGATCCTATCGAGCGGCAGTTCGCCGCGAGCGACCCCCAGGGATTCCTCGACCGGTTCGGCAATCTCCGCGTTATTCTGGACGAGATACAATATATTCCGGAGCTGTTGCCCTATCTGAAGATGCGCATCGATCGCGACCGCAAGCGAAACGGCAAGTGGCTGCTCACCGGCTCGCAGCAATTTCACCTTATGAAGAACATAGCAGAATCGCTCGCCGGGCGCGTCGCGCTGCTCGAACTTCTTCCATTCAGCATGCTGGAGCATACCTATCAGGGACCTCATCGTCTCGAAAAACAGATATGGAACGGGGGCTACCCCGAACCCTCACTCACTCCGGCCGCCCGAGGGTTGTGGGTCCGCTCATACATTCAGACGTATATTGAACGCGATGTCCGCCAACTGCAGAACATCAAAGATCTGCACTCATTCGATTTATTCCTCGGCCTTGCGGCAGCGCACCATGGACAGATATTCAATACCGCGACCCTGTCGCGCGCAGTCGGCGTATCGCTGCCAACAATCAAATCCTGGACAGGCGTTCTTGAGGCGTCATACCTCTGCAGGCTTCTGCCGCCTTATTTCAATAATTATGGTAAGCGTCTCGTAAAAACTCCAAAGCTCTTCTTCCTGGATTCGGCGATTGTCTGCGAACTCACGCGCCAGCCGGGCGGCGAGTCGGCCTTGGCAGGGGCCATGGGCGGCGCGCTTTTCGAGGGTATGATCATAAGCGAAGCGATCAAGGTCTTCACGATGCTGGGGATGCGGCCCGATCTCTTTTTCTGGCGCTCCCATGACGGGCTTGAGGTGGATTTGATAATTCGAATTCAGGGCAGACTGGTGCCTGTCGAGATCAAACTGACTGCGACGCCGACCGATAACCACCTTGCACCGCTCCAGCGTTTTAAGACGCTTGTCGGAAATGATGCTGCCGAATACGGCCTGCTAGTCTGCAGGGTAAAGGAAGAAAGAAGATTGCCTCACGGCAATCGCGCACTGCCATGGCATCGTTTTCCGGAGTGGCTTTTTGCTGCATTGCGAGAAGAATGAATTGGAAAGGGTCCGGACTATTATTCTCAGTCTTTTGCCGTAAAAATAGATGTTATCTCTGAAACGGCGACGTCACCTTGCTCCTTTATCTTCAGGTTCTTCCACTGCACTCTGCCGGCCTTGAGTTCGTTCTCTCCGATGATGAGCGCAAATTCAGCGCCCAGCCGGTCGGCGCGGCGAAGCTGACTCTTCAGCGATGAGCCGCCGTAGCTTTGTTCAGCCCAGATGTCTTGAGATCTTAACGTCTCGGCGATCCTGAAGCCTTCGAGTTCAGCTTCCTTGCCCAGCGTTGCAACGAAGACCTTCGGCGACGGAACTTCAATCGGCTGTTTCTCCTTAAGGAGTGTCACCAGCCTCTCCATTCCGACAGCAAAGCCGATTGCCGGGGTTGCGGGTCCGCCGAACTCCTCGACGAGCCGGTCATACCTGCCGCCTGCTGCAACAGCCTTCTGCGAACCGAGATGCTCGCTCGTTACCTCAAAGGTTGTCTTTGTGTAATAATCCAGACCGCGAACGAGATTAGGGTTCAGCGTATAGGGGACCTTGAATGCATTGAGAACTGAAAGCAGCTCATCGAAATGTGTTCGGCAACTCTCACAAAGATAGTCGGTCACGACCGGAGCGCCCTGCCTTAGCGCGCCGCAACGTTCGACCTTGCAGTCGAGTATGCGAAGCGGATTGGTTTCATACCGCCGTTGACAGTCGGGGCAATATTCTGCAAGTTTATCGCCGAAAAAATCGAGCAGGGCCTTGCGGTATGCAGGCCTGCACTCGGCGCAGCCGATTGAGTTGATCTCGAAATTCAGCCCGCCCAACCCGATCGCCTCGAGCAGGTTCTTGAGCATGATGATGAGCTCGGCATCCATCGAAGGGGCAGCGACTCCGAATGCCTCGGCGCCGATCTGGTAGAACTGGCGGAAACGCCCCTTCTGCGGGCGTTCATAGCGGAACATCGGGCCGGAGTAATAGAATTTCTGCGGCGACGGAAGCGTATGGAGGTTTTTTTCGACAAAGCAGCGCACGACCGGAGCAGTGCCTTCAGGTCGCATGGAAACGCTTCTATTGCCCTTGTCGGTGAAGGTATACATCTCCTTTTCCACAATATCGGTCGCCTCGCCGATGCCGCGGACGAAGATGTCGGTAGACTCGAGTATCGGCACCCTGATCTCCTGAAACCCGTACCGGCTGAATATGTCACGGGCACTGGCCTCGACTGCCTGCCATGCCGTGATTTCCGGCGGCAGGATGTCCTCCATGCCCTTGAGTCCGTTATATTTCACTCAGCCTCTTCCCTCTCCTTGTCGAACTCGATCATCTTCATGTGGCTCTCGATCAATCGCTTGACCTCTTCCTTGAAATGGCGGCGGATGCCCTTCAGTTCGACGATGTCCTCGTGGATCTTCACGGCCCTTTCCTGCGCCGCCTTGATGATCTCGTCCGACCTCGACTCGGCCTCCCTGATGATGAGGTCGGCTTCCTTACGAGCATTGCCCTTGTATTCATCTACCATCTGCTGGGTGGTTATGAGCGTGTCGCGCAGCGTCGCATTCATATTATTGTATTCCTGCAACTGGGAATCGGCCCGGCTCAACTGCTCTTTCAGGGAAGCGTTTTCCCTCATCAGTTCTTCCATCTCTTCGCGCACCAGTTCAAGGAACGAATATACCTCTTCCTGCTCGAATCCCCTGAGCATCTGTGTCGGGAATGTCTTCTGCTGAATATCAAGCGGTGTTATTCTCATGTTTCAGGCCCCCTTCATTTTAACTTGTAACCGATCTCTATAAGAGACGATATGAGGAATCTTTGGATAAAAGTAATAATCAGAATCACGACGAACGGCGATATATCGATAGGCCCCAGTCTGTTGCCGACGATCCTCCTGATCGGCCTGAGCACAGGTTCCGTTGCCCGGTAAAGGAATCTTATGATCGGGTTGTACGGATCGGGACGCACCCAGCTAATCAGGGCCGATATGACGATTATCCAGAAATAGATGTCCAGTAATATGTTAAGTATCTGAGCGATTGATATGACTAAATTGCCGAGAACAAACACAATGCCTCCTTGTGAATATTATTGTTAGGCTGCGAATATAGGTCAGGCTGAAGCCAGTTCCTCGGCCCTTTTCCTGGCCGCATCGAGGGCCTGCCCGACAAGCTCGTAAAGCCCTTTTTCCTCGAAGACCTTGACCCCGGCGGCCGTCGTTCCGCCCGGTGAGGTCACCATCTTTCTCACGTTTTCAGCCGGCATCCCTGTTTCGAGCAGCTTTGCTGTACCGATCAATGTCTGTATAGCGAGTTCCGAAGCATTGTCGTGCGTGAGACCCATCTTTTCGCCGCTCGCTATCATGGCTTCTGCAAAAAGCGCAACGAAGCCGGGGCCGCTGCCGGAAAGAGCGGTAACCGCGTTCATATATTTTTCCGGAAGCGTAAGCACCTTTCCTATGGACGAGAAGATGTCTCTGACCGGTTCCACCACATTTGCGGGAAGGCACGAGCAGAGAGAAAGAACAGACATGCCTTCCTGGACCAGCGCAGGGGTATTGGGCATTACGCGTATCAGCCGTCCCGTCTGGAGCCTGGACTGCAGGAATGAGAGGGTTATTCCGGCGGCAATGGATACTACCGTTTGTTCCTGGGTGACAACACCCGTTATCTCATTAAGGACATCGGCCATGTTCTGCGGTTTTACGGCAAGGACAATAATTTTGGCCCGGCCCGCTGCCTCGCTGTTGGACTCCGTCGTGAAGACCCCGTACGTTTTCCCAAGGTACTCCCTGCGGTCTGCCCTCGGCTCGGACACGATTATGTTTGTCTTGCCGAGAGAAGCAATCCCCTTGATAAGGGCCTCCGCCATATTGCCGCCCCCGATAAATCCTATCATATAACTCTCCTTTCACCGAAAATCGCTGTCCCTATCCTGACGAGGGTCGCACCCTCCTGGATTGCAACTTCATAGTCATTCGACATGCCCATCGAGAGCTCCGGCAGCACAAACCCTTTCTTCTCGAGTCCATCCCTAAGCTCGCGCAGGCGCCTGAAAAAAGGTCTCGCCGGCTCCGGGTCATCGAAAAAGGGGGGAATTGTCATCAGTCCCTCCAGATTAAGATTTCCAAGTCTTGCAACTTTTTCCACAAGGAGGGGCAGATCCTGTTCGGAAATGCCGCTCTTGGTCTCTTCATCGGAAAGCTTGACCTGTATCAGCACTCTCTGGACTTTGCCTGCTTTTTTAGCCTCTTCGTCCAAATCTGCGGCAAGTTCTTCCGAATCGACCGAATGGATCATATCGAAAAGCTTCACTGCATATTTCGCTTTGTTCCTCTGAAGATGGCCGATCAGGTGCCACTCTATATTAGAATTTGAGCTTTCAAATTTCAAATTTGTAATTTTTTCTTTGGCCTCCTGGATCCTGTTCTCCCCGAAGACCCTGAGTCCGATATCCGCTGCTTTTCTTATTTCATCGATGCCTACAGTCTTGGTTACCGCCACCAGTCTCACATCTTCAGGCCTTCTGCCGGCACGCATCGCGGCGTGGCTCATTTTCTTAAACACGGCAGACGCGTTTTCGAGCAGCATGGTCTTCTATACTAGTATCTACCCCTTACTAATTGCAAGGCGGATCCGGATGCCCAACTCCTTGATATTCGGGACAATTGGCGGCACTATTCAGCAGGCAGCCATTATGAAAAGCAGTTCTCTTTCTGATATTATAAATAATGTTTAAAAAGGTCAAAGTGCGCTTTTCTCTCAACATGCGGCTTACCATGATCATGCTGTTTCTGAGTTTCATCCTGATAACCATCCTCATGTTGCTTTATTCGGAATCCGAAAGAAAACTCTTCAAGGAGCTGGAAAAGCAGACCACCGAACTCACCAAGGCGATCCAGATAGGAGTGGAAGAGGTTACATCCGGCAAAGGCAAGTCCGATGAGGCCAGGCTGGCCCAATACCTGAAAAAGCTGAATACAAAAGGGGTAAAAGAGATATCGATCATAAGCAATGCGGATGAGATTGTGGCGAGCACAAACCCCCAGCGAATCGGCGAACCGATGACCCACAAGAAAAAAGAGCTGATCATAAAAGCCGAACTCGGGGAACCTGTTTCCGAAGAGGGAAAGACCTTCAACGTAATTCTCCCCGTTGTCGCGGGGGACACACAATACGGATACATCCATCTCCGGATCAATAAGGATGACTTCTCGGACGTTCTCAGGTCGAATGTTATAAGCAGGGTCATTGCAACCCTCTTCGTCTTCGGCATAGGGATTGTCTTTACCCTGATACTTGCCCGGCAATACACGCGACCCATTGAAAAGGTTGTCAATGCGGCAATGCGTGTTGCCGCAGGCGACCTGAACCAGCAGCTCCGCGTGGAGAGCCAGGACGAAATCGGTAAGCTCTCTGAAAGCTTCAACTTCATGGTAACAAAGCTGAGGGAGGCCAGGACACTTGAAGAAAGGTTGAGGGAGGCCGAGCACCTGTCGGGCCTCGGACAGCTATCGCGCCATATGGCCCACGAGATCCGCAACCCGCTCAACTTTATCAGCCTGAGCATCGACCACATCGGGGAAAAATACAGACCCGACGACAGGACGAAGCACGAGAAATTCAGCAGCCTTATCAGCGGCATCAGGCAGGAGATCAACCGGCTCGATAAGCTCGTCAACGACTTTCTCGATTACAGCCGCCCCCTTTCACTGACCCGCCAAATGGTCAATGTCAGGGTACTCCTGGACGACATCATGGACCTGATATGGGCAAGGGCTGATGTTGAGGGGATTAAAATCGTGAAAGATTATGACTCTCCCGTCGAACTTTACCTCGATCCGGACCTGTTCAAGACGTGCGTGCTGAATGTGGTTACGAACTCTTTTCATGCCATGGCATCCTCGGAAGATGAGAAGATGTTGATGATTAAAACCTCCGTAGACGAGCACGTTTTTGTGCTCACTATTTCCGATAAGGGTGAAGGGGTGCCGCAGGAAAACCTGCCCAAGATATTTGAACCTTTCTTCTCGACCAAGGAGGCCGGCCTGGGCCTGGGACTCCCTCTGACGAGGAGGGTCATCGAGGAGCACGGAGGCCGTGTGGATTTCAAAAGTGAGCCAGGGAAAGGCAGCGAGATGACATTCACCATCCCGCTTGAGAAATATGCCGTATTGTAAGGGGAAAGGATCGCCATGCC
>JBGOVD010000106.1:0-6881 GCA_041477935.1 Dissulfurispiraceae bacterium
CGATACTCTTCGATGCCAAGGCTGACCTGCTGATCTACGGTATGGGGGAACGGCCGCTTTTGGAAGTGGCGGGACGGATGCAAAAAGGCGAGTCTCTGACAGACATCCGAAATGCACGCGGAACAGCTTATATCAGCCGGGATGTTCCATCAATTGCTCTCTCTGACAGCGAAGAAAACCGCATCCTTGAAATACCTTCCTTTGAAGATGTGGTCGCTGACAAAAAGAAATTTGCAGAGGCCTTCCGCCTCTCAAGTCTTGAACAGAACCCTCATTGCGCCCGAACTATTGTGCAGTGCCATGGAGACCGCATGCTGGTCTGTATTCCGCCTGCGCTGCCGCTTACCGAGTCGGAGATGGACGCTGTCTACGCCCTGCCGTTCGAAAAGGCCCCTCACCCATCATACAAGGCTCCGATCCCGGCCTGGGAGCAGATCAAGACATCCATCACCAGCCATCGGGGCTGTTTCGGCGGTTGCTCCTTCTGTGCCATCGGCATGCATCAGGGCAAGACGATCCAGTCACGCAGCGAGAACTCGGTACTGAACGAAATCGAGGCGCTCACCCGCAAGTCATGGTTTCGTGGCAGCATCAGCGACATCGGCGGCCCAACTGCAAATATGTACGGCCTCTCCTGCGGTAATCCTGATACAACGAGGTCATGCCGGAAGCAGAGTTGCATCTTCCCGCAGGTCTGCATAAATCTCAAAACAGATGATAAGCGTGCTGTATCATTGTTGAGCAAGGTCCGCAGCTGCAGTGGTGTTAAACATGTGGCGGTATCGTCAGGGGTCCGCTACGATCTGATGGAGCGCCAGCCTGCTTATTTTAGTGAGCTGGTGGCGCATCACGTCAGCGGTCTGCTAAAGATAGCGCCGGAACATCTTGTCGAGCATGTCACTGCGCTTATGCACAAGCCGGGCAGAAAGTCATTTGATAACTTTCTCAGGCAATTCCACGATGAAAATGACCGCCTCGGCAAGCGGCAACAGGTTGTGCCATACCTGATCTCGGGTCATCCCGGCTGCACCCTGGCCGACATGCTGGAGCTGGCACTCTCTTTAAAGAAGCTCGGGCTTAAGGTTGAGCAGGTGCAGGATTTCACTCCCACACCGGGGACGCTTTCGACGTGCATGTTTCATACTGGGATTAATCCCGAGAGCGGAAAAGCAGTGTATGTCCCGCGCAGCGATCGCGAAAAAGGCTTGCAGAAGGCATTACTATTGTGGCACCAGCCTGATGAACGCAAAAAGTTTTTGGAAGCGCTCAAGGAGTTGGGCAGGGAAGAGATGGCCGGGATACTGCTCGCGGGCAGAGGTAACGAACGGGAGAGGGTGAGTAAACAAACCAGTCAGACGCATGAAAAACCGGGAAACTGTCCTTATGCGAAGAAGCAGGGCCGTGCAAGGCAGGGTTAGATTGTTTTATCCTGCGATATTTCATTCTGGAGTCGACGTGAAAATAATAGTACGTATATTCTCATATCTCGCGCCGTTATTGCATGCATATCCGACAGATAACATACAATGCCTTCAACAACGAGGAGGTATTATGGAGGACAAACAATGAGAATTGAGCAAGGAATTTGGAACAAGGAATTCGGTTGGCGGCGTGATCCGCCTGGGTCTTTAACTGACTCCTTCCAACTTGTTCTGATCTTCGGCGCCACTTCCGCACTAAAAGATCAAAATATTTTCCAGGGGATACGGGAACAATATCCATCTGCGCATATGCTAGGCTGTTCTACAGCAGGCGAGATAGCAGATACGCAGGTGTACGATGATTCTCTGGTAACCACCGCCATTGCCTTCGAATCCACGCGGATCGGAGGAGCCCGGATCGCCTTGAGCGAGGCTGAAAGCTCCTTTCACGCCGGAGAACGGCTTGCTATGGCCCTCGATAAGGAAAGTCTGGTGCATGTCTTTGTCCTCTCCGACGGACTTAAGGTAAACGGCAGTGATCTTGTAAAGGGTCTCACGAAGAACCTTCCCGCTACCGTTACCGTCACGGGCGGTCTGGCGGGAGACGGGGACCGTTTCAGGGAAACGCTTGTTTTTTGGGATGGATCCCCCGATAAGGATACCATCGCGGTTTTGGGCTTGTATGGAAATAGGCTGAAAGTCGGCTATGGCTCTCTCGGCGGTTGGGATTCCTTCGGCCCGGAGCGTCTAATAACGCGCTCGCGAGGAAATGTCCTCTACGAGCTTGATGGACAATCAGCGCTCGAACTCTACAAAAAATATCTCGGAGAGCACGCAGCCGGCCTTCCCGCAACCGGCCTTCTATTTCCCTTGAGCATCCGCACCAGAGAAGGAGATGCCGGCGTAGTCCGCACCATACTTTCTATAGATGAAAAAGATCGAAGTCTGACCTTTGCGGGTGACATCCCTGAAGGGGCATACGCCAGGCTGATGAAAGCTAATTTCGACCGCTTAATCGACGGCGCTGTCGGAGCAGCGAAAACAAGTTATGAGGCCATCGGGTCAAAGTCGCCTGATCTGGCGGTGCTTATCAGCTGTGTCGGCCGAAAGATGATCCTCAAACAAAGAACGGAAGAAGAAGTGGAAGGTGTGCGCGAGATCCTGGGTGACAAAACGGTCCTTACGGGATTCTATTCGTACGGCGAGATTTCGCCTTTTACTCCCAGCGGACGTTGTGAATTGCACAACCAGACAATGACGATAACTACCTTCTCCGAGTATTGATCATGGAAGATATACACAGCCTGCTGAAACGACAGCTCAAGAAATATTTCGGCACACTTCACGTGCCGGCACCGTGGGAGAGATTCATTAAGGCGGTGGATGCAGCCTATAAGGAATTCGATACTGATCGCACCATGCTGGAGCGTTCGCTTGACCTGAGTTCCCAGGAACTCCTGCAGGCCAATTCGGAAATGCGGGCGATCTTCCAGGCAATTCCCGACCTTCTCTTCCGGCTCTCAAATGACGGCATAATCCTGGATTGCAAGGTGGGCGGCACCGCCGACCTGTACCTTTCCGCGGAGGAATTAATAGGAAGGCGAATACAGGATGTACCTCCGGAAGAGGTGGGAGGCAGATTTACGGAGATGGTCAGGCTCGTGGGAGAGACAAAATCAGTTGCGTGTTTCGAGTATTCGCTGGCGATGCAAAATCAGATATCTTTTTATGAGGCAAGACTTTTGCCTTTGCTCGATGACCAGATCATCGCGATCATTCGGAATATCACAAGCCGCAAGGAGGCGGAGGAAGCACTAAGAGAGAGCGAGGAGAAATATCGCACTCTCGTCGAGAATATCAATGTCGGAATATACCGCAGTGCCGGCGATATTGTCAGCTATTTCCTGCAGGCAAATCCTGCTATGGCAAAAATCTTCGGTTATTCCTCCGTCGGGGAGTTCTTGAAAGCTCCTGTCTTGCAGTTTTTCCGGAACCCTGAACAGCTGGAGCTCTTTGTCCAGGAGATATCCGGCAATGGCTTCGTCAAGGATAGGGAGCTGAGCTTGCATAAAAAAGACGGCACCCTCATAGTTGTTTCATGTACGGCGAAAGCCCAATACGATGCAAACGGGACAATCAAATGGGTCGACGGGGTAATTGAAGATATAACGGAGCGGAAGCAGATCGAAGAAGAAATCCTTAAGTCTTCCAAACTTGAATCATTAGGCATCCTTGCAGGCGGCATAGCTCATGATTTTAATAACATCCTCACTGCCATCATTGGAAATATCTCACTTGCGAAGAGCAAAGTGAGCCCGGAGAGCGCAAGCTATTCGAGGCTGACGGCGGCCGAAAAGGCGTCTTCTCGGGCACAGGATTTGACGCAGCAATTGCTGACCTTTTCGAAGGGAGGAGCGCCGATCAGGAAGGCTGCCTCCATTGAGGAGCTGCTGAAGGAATCTGCCCGTTTCGTAATGAGCGGGTCCAACGTACTCTGCAATTTTTCGATCGCTGACGACCTTTTGCCTGCCGACATCGATGAAGGGCAGATCAGCCAGGTCACCAATAATCTTGTTATTAACGCCCAGCAATCAATGCCGAGGGGCGGCATAATCGCTATATGGGCCGAGAACGTAACAGTCGGTGGACAAACGGGCGTGACAGGGCTGCCTCTCGAGGATGGGAAGTATATAAAAATTACAATCCGGGACCAAGGCACTGGGATTCCGGAGGATCATCTCGATAAAATATTCGATCCCTACTTCACCACAAAACAGCATGGCAGCGGACTCGGTCTCACAACAACCTATACCATAATAAAGAAACACGGCGGATATATTTCCGTAAAATCTCAAATTGGAGTCGGGACCGCCTTTTCAATCTACCTCCCGGCTTCGCGAGGAAGACTGGAAGAAAAAAAGGTGATCGCGAAAGAGACCTCAGCAGGCCGGGGCCGGGTCTTGATAATGGACGATGAAGAGATAATACATGATGTGGCAGGCAGCATGCTGCTCCATCTGGGATATGACGCTGACTTTGCTAAGGATGGGGACGAAGCGATCGATCGTGTACGTAAGGCCGTAGAATCAGGGACCCCTTTTGATGTCATCATCATGGATCTGACGATCCCGGGAGGGATGGGCGGCAAAGATGCGGTACAGCAAATCCTGGCCATAGACCCGAAAATTAAGGCAATCGCTTCGAGCGGCTACTCAAACGATCCGATTATGGCCGAGTTTAAAAAATACGGCTTCAGTGCTATCGTCCCCAAACCATATAAATTAGAAGATCTCAATAACGCCCTTCAGCAGGTGACGTCCGGAGATAATGACAATGCAAACAGGCTGTATGAGCTTTGATGATCTTTTCCCTGATGTCATAAAGCCCCCGTATGATAAAGACATAAGATTTCTGACTCTAACCGATATTGGCGTCAAGTCCGGTGACGCCGCATTGAAGTTGGGGTTTATCTGCGTCTTGAAATCGCACGCACGAGGATCGAGAACATACCCGGGACTCTGGATCGCATCGGATCAATATCCAAAACTGGAAAGCGTTGCACAAACAATTCGGACTTCGCGTCTTGAACAGACTCGACCGGAGACCGAAAGGAAAGCTGCAAAGATCAGACGGAAAGAACTTGCGCAGCAAAAAAAACTTGCCGATCTTGTTAGGCAGCGTGATGGATTGCGCGCTGAGATCGCCGGCAGAATTGCCGAGATCACAGATGTAATATGGAACATGGAAGAGCTTGATATCCTGATTGATAAGGCCTTAAAAAATATGGTGCCCCCTGGGTCCGCAATGTGCATTCTGTTCAGAAGCCTGGCGCATCACCTTCGTCTGACCGATCGCCTTGAAATCCCGGCAGCTGAGGTATTCGGTCAGTTGCTTCTGATCGGCTCTGCTGAGATTGGAGCAGTAACCGGGACTATTAAGATTCCGGTTCCTATTGGTGCAGTATGGCCTCTTTTACTGGCTGATGACAGGGATGCTCTCACAAGCTTGTTTATGGAGAAATCACCGGCTTATCAGGAACGCGCTCTGAAATTGATAGAGACGGCCCCATCCTGGCTTTCACCGGACAGCGTTGCTGAATGGGCATTGAGAGAGTGCGGCAGGGCGACTCCTTCCAAGTCATGCATATCGCACGTTCTGGATACTCTTTCACCCTCAAAATTGCAATCTCTCGGCTTTATTTTCAGGGCGAAAAACACGGCAGACTTCAATGTGAAGGTTCTTTTCTCCTTCCCTGACCAAGATGACGTATCCGTTGTAATTCCCTTGGACAAGAATCATGTCAATGGTCTCCTGAATCAGGTCGCGTCAGCCACATCTTTGTCGGACGCTATGGCTCAGGCAAGACAAAAGGCTGCGGAGGAATGTCATTCGAAGGTAGACAGGATTGCCAATAAAGCGGTTAATGCGCTGTCCGAATCAGTATACAAAGACATCATAGAACGCGACAGGCTTGTTGCCGTGGCGGCATATCATGTGGTTGCGGTTTTGCGAAGCAACAACAGGGCACTGCTTGATGGGACCAATATAATTGTCCGTATAAAGCCTGCGCTTATAACAAAGTGCGAAGAGGTCAAGGCTTATAAGATTGCCGAACAATGCAGGCGGGCTCTTCCTTCCAGGCTGGCTGATTTTTACCCGTTGGCGAGATCGCTTGATCGCAAGCTGACTCTTGTTATAGGCCCCACCAATAGCGGCAAGACACATGAGGCACTGGAGCGCTTCCGGAATACGAATTCGGGGGCATATCTTGCACCTCTCAGGCTGCTGGCCCTCGAAGTGCGGGATTCTCTGGCTGAACAGGGGTTGCCGGTTTCATTGGTTACGGGAGAGTTGCTCGAAATAGTCCCCGATGCCAGACATTGTTCATCAACTATCGAGATGCTCGATTTCAGTCAGCAGGTTGACATGGCGATTATTGATGAAGTCCAGATGTTAGCTGACACACAGCGGGGTTCGGCATGGCTGCAGGCCGTAGTGGGGGCACCGGCCAGGGAAGTTTGGATGCTGGGGTCTCCCGAAGCGGAGCGTACAGTCCTTTCTCTCGCTGACTACCTGAACGAGCCGGTCGAGATTATTCATACCGAACGGTTGGCGCCGCTCGAAGTGTCAGAGCGTGCGTTTCCCCTGGACCAGATTCCGAAACAGGGGGCTCTCATTGCGTTTTCGCGGCAGGATGTATTATCTCTTGCCGGCGAGTTGCGCGAAAAACACGGGCGATCTCCCGCGGTTATTTATGGGGCGTTATCACCTGAGGTGCGCAGGGAACAGGCGCGAAGGTTCAGGGATGGCCTCGCTGACTGTGTGGTTGCGACAGATGCGATCGGCATGGGACTGAATCTTCCGATCACTACAATCGTATTTTCTGCAAGCCGTAAATATAACGGAGTGTGTGAGTCAGACATCCCAGACTGGCTGGTCTGGCAGATAGCAGGCAGGGCC
>JBGOVD010000205.1:0-4787 GCA_041477935.1 Dissulfurispiraceae bacterium
AATGCTGCGAAGGACGCTGAGATCAGGCTGGACGGCGAGAAGGTTTTTCTAAACGGAGAGGATGTCTCGGAAGCCATCAGGACTCCTGAGGCCGGGCATTATGCCTCGGTCTTTTCTGCGAGAAAGAGCGTGAGGGAATATCTCTTCAAGATACAGAAGGATGCCGGGCAGAGTTGCGATATCGTGGCCGAGGGCAGGGACATGACAACCGTGGTATTCCCTGACGCCCGGGTGAAAATTTACCTCGATGCCTCTGAGGAGGGACGCGCTGCGAGGCGTTATCGCCAGCTCAATGAAATAGGGATGCCGATAACCATGGAGGAAGCCTTGGGCGATGTCAGGGAAAGGGATTTCAGGGACAAGAACCGAGACATTGCGCCATTGAGAAGGGCAGAAGATGCCCTTTACCTGGATACGACAAATATGGGACTGGAAGCTGTCGTTGATAGGATAGTAAAAGAGGCGCAGTGATATATCCTTGAAATATATGTGCAAAATTCTGTATCTTAAGGGCTAGTCCTTTAAACTGCAGGTCTGATTAAGAGGTGGCTTTTGGCGGGTAAAATAAAGGTAATCACGGCGAAACGGGCAGGGTTCTGTTTCGGCGTGAAGAGGGCAGTAGACATGGCCTTCGATGTCGCGAAAAAGGGCAAGAGTGTCTATACTCTTGGACCTATAATACACAATCCTCAGGTTATCGAAAAACTTAAATCAGAGGGCGTGCGGCCCATAGAATCGATAGACAGTCCCAGGATCAAGACGCTCATAGTCAGAACTCATGGGGTACCGAAAGAGATATCGGAAAAGCTCAGCAGGAAGAAGTTTGAGGTCATTGACGCCACATGCCCGTTTGTCAAGAAGGCCCAGAAATACGCAAGCCTGCTGAAGGACGAGGGTTATCAGGTCGTTATAATCGGAGACCGGGAGCATCCCGAAGTTAAGGGATTGATGAGCTATGCCGGACCGGATGTGGTAGTGATTAATAGCGATGATTCTTTGCTGAAGCTGAAGAGCAGGGTAGGCGTTGTCGTTCAGACGACCCAGCCGGTCAGCGTGCTCAAGAAATTTGTCAGCGATGCAGTCGACCGTGTAAAAGAACTGAAGGTCTTTAACACCATATGCAATTCGACTGCGCTGCGGCTGAAAGAGACGAAGGACATAGCCCGGGGGGTGGATGCTGTGATCGTCGTGGGGGGGAAAAACAGCGCCAACACGACGCAGCTTGCTAATTTCTGTATTTCCATGTCAGTGCCGACGTACCATATAGAAACGGCTTCAGAAATCAGAAACGAGTGGTTTGTGAATGTCCGAAAGGTCGGTATCACGGCGGGCGCTTCAACGCCCGACTGGATAATAGAAGAAGTGGCGGACAGAATCCGACATATAGGAGGAAGGTAACTGTATGAACATGCAGACGAACGAAGAGTCTAAAGAACTTGAACAGATGTACGCCGATACCCTGCAGCGTTTTCACAGCGGAGAGGTGGTAAAGGGGCGAGTCATTGCAATCAAATCTGACGGCGTCGTCGTCGACATCGGATATAAATCGGAGGGGACCATTCCGGCAACGGAATTCAGCAGCGATGAAATCAAGAACCTGAAAGCTGATGACGAACTTTATGTCTTCATCGAGAGGATCAATGACCAGGAAGGTGTAGTCTATCTTTCACGCGAGAGGGCTTCCAGAATAAAGGCATGGGAAACATTGTCGTCCGCGCTGGAGAACAACCTTACGATTGAAGGAAAGGTCACCGAAAAGACGAAGGGAGGCCTTATCGTAAATGTAACGGGCATCAAGGCCTTCCTGCCCGGCTCGCAGATCGATACAAAACCGGTAAAAAACCTCGACTCCTATGTGGGACAGACCATCCCGCTCAAGATATTGAAGATGATACCTGCGCGGGGACATGGCGGAGGAGGGGCGACTGCGGGTATGACGCTTATCGTGTCTCGCCGCTCAATTGTCGAGGAAGAGACCAAGGTCTTAAGGGAAGAGACCCTTAAGCATCTCAAGGAAGGCTCTATCCTCAAGGGAACTATCAAGAACATAACGGACTACGGGGTCTTCGTCGACCTCGGCGGCATCGACGGTCTTCTTCATATCTCCGACATCTCCTGGGGCAGGGTGAACCATCCTTCCGAATTTTTCACGGTAGGAGACGAAAAGGAATTTCTCGTCCTGAAGTTCGACGAAGAAACTCAGAAGGTTACCCTCGGATACAAACAGAAGAGACCTAATCCGTGGCTCTCGGTTGAGCAGAAATATCAGCCCGGCATGACCATCGCCGGCAGGGTGGTCAACGTTACCGATTACGGGGTCTTTGTCGAGGTTGAAGAGGGACTCGAGGGGCTCATCCATATATCGGAACTCGACTGGTCTCCGCGTCAGAAGCATCCTTCGAAATATGTTTCGGTCGGTGACACCATCGAGACGAAGGTCATTAACGTCAATAAAGAAGAGAAGAGGCTTTCACTGAGCTTGAAGCATCTCAGGCAGAAGCCCTGGGAGCTTATCGGAGAGCACTACAAGGTGGGAGAGAAGATCTCCGGCAAGTTAAAGACTATAACTGATTTCGGGGCCTTTGTGCGCCTGCCCGAAGGAGTGGACGGCCTGATCCATATAGCGGACCTCTCGTGGACGAAACATATCAAGCACCCGTCAGAGGTTTTGAAAAAAGGGCAGAAGATCGATGCGGTGATCCTCAGTCTTGATCCTGAACGTGAGCGTATGGCCCTCGGCATTAAGCAGCTTACCCCCGATCCGTGGGAGGCCGAGATACCTGCGAAGTTCAGGCTCGGCGAGGAATTCGTCGGAAAGGTCCTCAGGAAAAGCGACTTCGGCATTTTTGTTGAGCTCGAAAACAGCGTCGAGGGGCTGATCTATTCGTCCGAAATCGACCCGTCTAAAGAGGTCAATGAGGGTGACGAAATCGGGGTCAGGATAATTAAAATGAATGTGGAAGAGCGAAAGATAGGGCTCAGCATGAAAAATGTGAGGTCTCATGAAAGTAGGTAGGACAATCCTGTTTGTCACGCTGTTTATCTTTTTTCTCGTATTCATAAGCGTGATATTCACGCTCATAAGCAAAGGCACAAGGGATAAGGTGGCGCTCGTTAGGGTCGAAGGGCCGATAATCGAAGCAAAAACGGTAGTGGAAGAGATCAAGGGTTATGTAAAAGACTCTTCAGTCAGGGCCATCGTGCTGCGCGTCGACAGTCCGGGCGGCGGGGTTGTGCCTTCCCAGGAGATATATAATGAGGTCAAGAAGGCCAGGGCTGTCAAAAAGGTAGTTGTGTCCATGGGCTCTGTGGCTGCGTCGGGCGGTTACTATATATCGGCGCCGGCTGACCGTATAGTCGCAAACCCAGGCACCATTACCGGCTCCATCGGCGTCATCATGGTGGTGCCGAACCTGAAGGGCCTGCTCGAGAAGGTCGGGATAAAGACAGAGGTCGTCAAGAGCGGAAAAAACAAGGACCTGGCTTCGGTCTTCAGGGGTATAGGGGACGAGGAGCGTCAGATTATTCAGGGCGTGATGGACGATGTTCACGAACAGTTCATCGCGGCCGTTGCGGAAGGACGGAAATTGGACATCGACAAGACGCGCAAGATATCCGACGGGAGGATATTCTCGGGCCGCCAGGCCATAGGTGTCGGACTGGTCGACGAAATGGGAGACCTTGAGGACGCCGTCAAGGTTGCCGGCAAGCTGGCAGGCATCGAGGGAGAACCCGAGGTAGTCTCGAAGTCTGAAAAAGGAGTGATCTCAAAGCTGCTGGACGGGAAGATGCCCGAGGAACTTTCACGTGTCCTTCCCGATCTGCATCTGAAATATATGTACTACATGTATATGCCGTAGTAACAGCTGCAGGGGCGAGGTTGCCTCGCCGGGCGTTTACAGGATAATTTCTGATTTTGAATAAAGACGGATAAAGATATTTATAGGTATCGGGGGAGGAAGAGAATGACGAAATCTGTGCTGATCGAAAAGGTTACTGAGAAGGTCGAGGGGCTTACAAAGAAACAGGTCGAAGCAATAATCAATACGGTCTTCGACGGAATGAAGGATGCACTTGCGCGCGGCGAGAAGATTGAGATCCGGGGGTTCGGAAACTTCAGACTGAAGCAGCGGGACGGCAAGGTAGCCAGAAACCCCAAGACCGGTGAAAAGGTGCAGGTGCCTGCCAAAAAAGCACTTCACTTCAAGATAGGGAAGCCTTTCCATCACTCCCTCAATCGCGGAGAATAGGGCGCGGAGCGCAGTTTCCGCTTCGTGCATTCCTGAAAGGCCGGCCTTATGACGCGGAGGGCTTTTTTAATAAATATAATTAAGTCTTTCTTCGCGCTCATCGCTGCAGGGGCGGTTGCAGCATTATGGTATATTTATCCCTCCACGGCTAAAAAACGCCGGCTGCAGTATGTTTTCGTTCTCGATGATGATGAGCTTCCCAGGCGTGGAGTTCGGAAGGTCGAGTTCAAATATTCCGTTGACGAAAGCGAAATTCTCAACAGGGCTTTTCTAGTGGTCGGAGAAAAAGGGCTCACCGTTTTTTCTCCGGTTTGTACACATCTTGGTTGTTACGTTAACTGGGACAATAACCGCAAGGAGTTTCTTTGCCCCTGCCACGGGGGCAGATATAACATTGAGGGTCATGTTATTGCAGGTCCTCCACCGAAACCGTTGAATCGACTGCCCTTCAAGATCGAGGCGGGCAAGGTTTATCTCGGGGTCACGGTCTGATGGGAAAGGTCTTTGACTGGCTCGATTACCGATTCGGGCTCAAGA
>JBGOVD010000377.1:0-2788 GCA_041477935.1 Dissulfurispiraceae bacterium
ATTGCCACAAGGTCGATGCCGACGCTGTCATGGCAGTCCGACATGAAAGCGATCTTCAGCTTCGTGCCGACACCATCGGTCCCGCTGACAAGAACGGGGTCCTTGTATTTTTTAAGAGCGAACAGGCCTCCGAAAGACCCTATATCCGTCATCACTTCAGGCCTGAAGGTCTTCCTGACAAGCGGGGATATCAGCCTGACAAAACGATCTCCCTCATCGATGTCGACACCCGCTTTTTTATAAGTCAATTTTTCCATTGTTCCCCCTATCAACTATAGCGCAAGAAAAGAGATATTTAGGTGATTTGAATCACATAGGTTCCATCGCTCTATCCATCATGCCCGAGGTCCTTAGCCGGGCATTCATTCTTCTGAAAATTGGATTCCAGCTTTAGCGGACAATGACGGCTACTAATGCGCGCCCCTTTTAATCTTCATGCTGATGTCAACAGCCCTTGCAGAATGGGTAATAGCGCCGACAGATATAATGTCGACGCCCGTCTCCGCTATGTCCCCGACATTCTTGAGATCCACATTTCCGGATGCCTCGATCACTGTCTTCCTGTCATGCGAATGTATAATCTTAACGGCCCTCTTCATTTCTTCGACAGACATGTTGTCGAGCATGATAACATCCGCTTCGGCATCGAGGGCATCCATCAGTTCGGCCATATCTTTTACTTCGACCTCGATCTTAAGAAGATGATGCGCCTTTCTTGCACGTCCTATCGCCGTCTTTACGCCGCCGGCGATCTCGATGTGATTATCCTTGATCAGAATGCCATCGTAAAGTCCGAATCTGTGGTTAAAGGCACCGCCTATGGTAACGGCATATTTCTCCATGACCCGCATCCCTGGCTTCGTCTTCCTCGTATCTACTATTCTCACCGGCAAGACCTTTACCTTTTCGACAAAAGCACCTGCTGTCGATGCGATTCCTGAAAGGTGCTGGAGGATATTGAGCGCTACCCGCTCTCCGGCAAGAAGGCTTTTGGCCCTTCCCGAGATGCGCGCAATGATATCGCCTTTTTTGACAACAGTGCCTTCAGTGAAAAAGATATCGATCGACAGATCTGCATCGACGATATCGAAAACCTCGGATACAAAGGGCATTCCGGCGAGAATGAAAGTTTCCTTGGCAATAATGTCTGCACTTGCCGTCTCATCTCCGATTATGAGCAAGGACGTTATGTCGCCGTGACCGATGTCCTCGGATAGTGCGACACGGATGAACTCTTTCGAACTGGTCCACATTGTGAACTATTCTCAGCGCGGAACAGGTCCCGCTATCTCTTCCTGAGGAGTGAAAAGAGACCGAATATTCCCCCGGCAACCGCTCCGACCGCAAGGGCAGATCGCCAATCTAGCAGGGTGGTCACATCGCCGTTGATATTTCTTCCTATCATGAGAATGGAGCTGCTGTTATTGGAATTAATCTCCTTTGCAGCCATAATACCAACGGCACTCCTGTTCACCGTCGCCTCCCCGGCCGCGACCGAAATCGACGCACATGAAAAATTCAGATTAGTTTCGCTGGCTGCTGCAATAAGCCCTATGCTCTGGTTCAGCGACAAATTGGTGCCTCTCATCATCAGCGCTGCGCCCTGCGTGACTTCCACGCGCTCGCCGTCTATGCTGAGCGCTCCCACCTGCTGGAGTTCGATATGACCTCCCTCGACCGCTCTGATGGTACTCTGACGGACTTTTATAAATTCGGCTTCTATGAAGTCGAGGTCTTTACACTCAATATCCATTGAAATTTTTTCCATTGTACGCCCCCTTATTAACGGTCGATGGACCGCAGAAGTTTCAAATTTTCTTCGATCTTCTGCTCTTTTTGTACGAGATCATCGAACTTGACCCGCTCCTTCTCGACGACCTCCCTCGGTGCATTACTCATGAAATCGTCGTTCTGCAGTTTCTTGTTGATAAAGGCAAGAGAGCTTTCCACCTTGGCGATCTCTTTTTCGAGGCGCGAGACTTCGGATGCCACATCCAGAAGGCCCTCCATCGGTATGTAAATCTCCATTCCGTTCTTTACCGAAACAGCCGATCCTTTAGGCCGCTTGATGCCGGGTCCGATATTGACCTCTTTGCATCTCGCCATCTTCTTGAAAATCTCACTATTTTCCCCGAAAAGGGCCTCCACCTCTCTTGAAACAGTCCTGATATCGGCCCTGAGCTCGACAGACGGGGATATATTCAATTCTCCTCTGATGCTCCTTATTCCGCTCACTGCGTCGATGAGGTAGCCCATTTTTTGTTCGGCATCGAAATCCCTCCGCAGGTCGCTGCCATACCGGGATGTCATAATGCTGTTATCCTTGTCGAGGACCGCGTTCCAGAGTTCATCGGTCACGAAAGGCATCAATGGATGAAGGAGCTGCAACACCTTCTCGAAAACAAAATAAAGGCAGTTGATGACGCCCGTTCTGCCTTCGCTCTCTTCGTTATAGAGCAGAGGTTTAGACATCTCCAGGTACCAGTCGCAGAATTCATGCCACGTGAATTGATACATTGTATTTGCAGCGTCATTGAAACGGTAGATTTCGAGGTCGCGGTGCATCTCCTCGGCGGCTGCAGAAAGCCTGCTCAGGACCCATCTGCTGCCCAGATCGAGACCAGCATCGGCGGCACTTACCGGCTGCCTTGTCCATGAGCCCTTATACATCAGCATGAATTTCGAAGCATTCCAGATCTTATTGATGAAATGGCGATAGCCTTCCACGCGCTCTTCGGAAAAGCGAACATCCCTTCCCTGCGCGGCAAAGGCGGCGAGGGAAAATCTG
>JBGOVD010000261.1:0-4119 GCA_041477935.1 Dissulfurispiraceae bacterium
AGATGCTGCGATGTCATGAACATCGAACCGGTGGGCGACAAGTGGCGGGCCTTCGGCTGGCATACGATATCGATAGACGGGCATGACATGCAGGCGATAGTGGATGCCCTCGATGAAGCCGAAAAGATAAAAGGGAAGCCTTGCATGATCCTCGCAAAGACGGTTAAGGGCAAGGGGGTCTCCATCTTCGAAGGCAAGGCAGAGTACCATGGGGTCACTCCGACAAAGGATGAACTCGAAATCGCGATAAGGGAACTGAACTGACATGGGAAGCAGAGACCAGGAACAAAAAGCACAAAGCGCCGATTTTGCCGGGCAGGCGGTCGCTACCAGGGATGCCTATGGGGCCGCTCTCATTGAACTCGGCAAAAGAAATAAAAATATAGTCGTACTTGATGCAGACCTGTCGGGCTCAACCAAGACCAAGGGCTTTTCCAAGGCCTTCCCGGAAAGGTTTTTCAATATGGGCATATCCGAGCAGGACATGATCGGCACTGCCGGCGGTCTCTCGCTCACCGGCAAGATCCCCTTTGCTTCTACCTTCGCTGTATTTGAAACAGGGAGAGCATGGGAGCAGATCAGGCAGACCCTCTGCTATTCTCATTTAAATGTAAAACTCGCAGCAACCCATAGTGGCATCACCGTAGGCGAGGACGGGGCATCGCACCAGTCCCTCGAAGATATTGCCCTCATGCGTGTCCTGCCGGGCATGACAGTGATCGTACCGGCCGACGGCTTCGAGACGAAGCAGGTTATTGACACGGCTGCTGAATTCGAAGGCCCTGTTTATATAAGGCTCGGCCGGTCAAAGGTGCCTGCGGTAATGCCCGGGGACTATAAATTCCGGATCGGGAAGGCTTACACCTATTCGCTCGGCAAGGACGCTACGATAGTGGCTACCGGCATCATGGTCGCTCCCGCGCTCGAAGCAAAGGAGATGCTCGCAAAGGAAGGCATCGACGCCGGTGTCATCAACATGTCGACCATAAAGCCCCTGGACGGCGAGGCACTGCTGGCGGCAGCGGGCAAATCGAAACTCATCCTCACTGCGGAGGAGCATTCCGTCATCGGAGGGCTCGGCAGCGCTGTGGCGGAATTCCTTTCGGAGAACCATCCTGTCAGGGTCGTCAAAGTCGGCGTGCATGATACCTTCGGCTGTTCCGGTCCTCCGAAGGAGTTATTGCAGCTCTACGGACTCACTGCTGCCAATATGGCGGAAACCATCAAAGAAAGTTTGAGATGATATCATTTCAGAACGCTACGAAGTATTATGAAAATCAGCCTGTCTTAAAAAACATAGATCTCTCAGTGTCAAAAGGGGAGATGGTCTTTCTTACCGGCCCCACAGGCGCCGGTAAATCGACTCTCCTCAAACTTCTCTATGCCGCTGAACTGCCGGATGAAGGGGAAGTCACCGTCGGCGACTTCAGCGTAGGGCGGCTTCGGCCTGCCGAGATCCCCCTGCTCAGGCGGAGCATAGGAGTTGTCTTCCAGGATTTCAAACTTCTCGAAAACCTCACCGTTTACGATAATATCGCCCTTGCCCTACGCGTACGGGGACGCAAGGAAAAGGACATCAAGGGACTGGTGCTGGAGACCCTGAAGAACGTCCACCTGCGTCACAAAGCCGAAAATTATCCCATGACACTCTCGGGCGGAGAGCAGCAGAGAGTTGTAATAGCAAGGGCGATGGTTTCCGAACCCTCTGTTCTGCTGGCAGACGAACCGACCGGCAACCTCGATCCCGATACGGCAAAGCATGTCGCAAGGCTTTTCTATGAGGCGAATATTCATGGAACGACCATCCTCATTGCTACGCATAACAGGGAGATGTACAGAAACACCGGCAAACGGGTCGTAAGGCTCGAAAACGGCGTCCTCCTGGGGGAGGAGATCGGCTGATGGAGCATCTCTCTTATTCGACAAGAACCGCCTTCCACAGTCTCATGAAGGAGAAGTGGATCAACCTGCTCTCCAGCCTTACCGTGGCGGCAAGCCTGCTTGTCAGCGCAATGGCGATCATAACCATATTCAACCTTGAGAATTTTACCCGCACTCTGCCGGAACGTTTTACAATGGTGGTCTATCTGCAGGACTCGGCATCTCCGGAGGACACCCAGAAGCTGCTCGCTCAGATGAAGAATAAAGATTATGTCTCCGGTACAAAATACATATCGAGGGATCAGGCCCTCAATGAGATGAAGCGCACTCTAAAAGATGTAAGCAACGTCCTGGAAGGTCTTGATGAGAACCCGCTCTCCTCTGCGATCGAGCTGAAGCTCAAGAAGGAAAGCGTTACAGCCCCGGCAGTCAAAAAAATCTCCGAAGAGCTAAAGAAGATGCCCGGCGTCGACGACGTTTATTATGAGGCAAAGATCGCCGAGACGGTCTATCTGCTGAAGACCTCGATAGAAAACATGAGTATAATTATCCTCTGCATAATAATCTTCGTTGTGCTCTTCGTCATCTCAAGTACGGTCAAGATATTATTGTACCGCAGAAAGACAGAGATCGAGATCATCAAACTCCTCGGCGCCACCGGCGGATTCATAAGAGCGCCTTTTCTCATCGAGGGCGGCGTCATCGGCTTTTTCGGAGGCGTATTCGCGTCGATCGGCGCCGCAGTCTTCTACTACTCACTGACGACAAGCTTCAGCGCCTTCATGCCTATCTTAAAGACGATGGTCCTGCCCGTGGAGATCGTAGTCCTGATGCCTATTGTCGGAATAGTGATGGGTGTGGCCGGATCTCTCATCTCCGTGGGCCGACTCAGGCTTTAAAATCTATGCGCAAGAAATACGTCGCATTATTTCTAAGTACCGCCATTCCCGCAGTATCTGTATTTCTGGCCGCATTCCTGGCACTTTCGATGCTTGCATTTTCCGGCTCCATTGCCGACGCTGCCGGCGCTCGCGAGGATTATAATAAGGTCCAGCGGGACATACGAAAGCAGAAAAAGAAACTTGCCGAAGCTACGCAGACGGAGAAGTCGGTCATCAGCGAGCTGAGAAGGATCGAGTCCCAGCTGAACGATCTGGACGACCAGATGAACGCTACGAAGAAACAGATCAATACGCTGAAGGCCGGTATATCTTCTCTCGAAGCAGATATAGCAACTAATTCCCGGAGCATTGAATCTCAAAGGGCCCGGCTGAGGATGCGTCTCCGTACGCTCAGGAGAATAAACGCAGAGAAAGAGGTGATCCTTATGCTGCTAAGCGGCGAGGATCCCTCGACTATCCTGAGAATATCGAGGTCGCTCAGCGACATATCCAACCGATATGGCGAGTCGATAAAAAATTATCGCGCGGAACTGGGGCGGCTTAGCGCCAAGAAAAAGAAACTGAACGAATTTGTGAACAACCTTAAGACAGAAGAACGCGAACTGGCAAGACTCGAAGATTCGGCCAAGGCGAAGAAAAGGGAGAAAGAGACCCTTCTGGCCGGAGTCAGAAAAGAGAAGGACACATATCAGCGAATGATCCAGGAACTTAAAGACGATGCCGAAAGGCTTTCGAAGATAATTAAAGAGTCGGAGAAGCATGAGAAACCGGCCGCCAGGAAAAAGAGGACCAAAGAGACGCCTTCTGCCAAGGAAGAGCTTCCGGCCGATAGTCCTTTCACCCGCATGAAGGGACACCTTCCCTGGCCCGCCAAAGGGAAGCTAGCTATCAGGTATGGATCGCAGGTCGATCCTCTCTTTAATCTGCCGGTTTTCCGGAGCGGGATTCATATCAAAACAGCTGCCGGTACGCCAGTGTCTGCGGTTTATGAAGGAAAGGTTGTCTATGCAGCCGACCTGAAAGGGTATGGCAAGCTCGTGGTCGTCAGCCACGGCGGCAGCTATCATACGCTCTATGGGAATCTCTCAAAGATTTTTTTAGAGAATGGCGCTATAATAAAAGAGGGTGAGGCGATAGGAGATGTTGGTGAATCGACCGCACTCGGGACGAGCGGACTATATTTCGAAATAAGGTATAAAGGCAAACCGCTCGACCCACAGCAATGGCTCAGTAAATCCGGAGGATAATAATGTATTCCAAGAAAAAGCTGCTGATAATTACCGCCGCCGTTATCGGCGTTCTCGTTGCGGCGCTTGCCGTGGGAGTTGTGAGTTCC
>JBGOVD010000036.1:0-9855 GCA_041477935.1 Dissulfurispiraceae bacterium
GGCATCTTTTACATTGATAAGAGCCTTGGCCCATACGCTCCATGCATACAGGATTCCCAAACACAAGTTGATAGCCGTACCGGCAAAGGTGACAACCCACGCCTTGCCCGGCACCTTATTGATACTAACTGCGCTCTCTGCTGCCATGTTCCCTCCTTGTTGTGCGGGATAGCACGACACCTTTCACATAACCCGCTTCGTGCAAAAGGCTTTCCCCGCGTGAGCAACCGCGGTTAATCCGGATACGACTCCATACAGCTGATATTCCGTCATGCAGCGCTGCGGCCCGGCTTGTTTTTTTCGTCACCTCAACCCTCCCGAAGGGTCGCCGATTCGCAGCAGATCACCGACCGTTTTAACCCCCGCCCTGATCAGCATGGGCATGAGCCGCTGAAAAACTTGAGCTGTTATAAAGGCATCATCCATGGAATTATGATTGCTCGATACAGCCACGCCCAGCTGGGAAGCCACCTCATATAGCTTCACATCTATGGGTGTATAAAACGCGCCCGATGCCTCACGCTTCATTATCCAGTGATAAATCTGATATGTGTCGATTACCGGGTTATTCACCTCCGTTCCAATAAGCCGTTTAACTTCATTTTTAAGAAAGGCGAGGTCGGTAGAGACCAGATGGCCCAAAAGGATATCGCTCCCGCTTATAGACAGGAACTCCGAAAGTACCGGCGCGAGATTCGGTTCCAGCGTGAGGCTTGCCTGGGCAACTCCATGTGCCATCAGGTTCGGTGCCGAAGACTCCGCATCAGCTTTCAAAAGGCGATAAAAAGTCTCTCCAAGCTCGATCCGGCCGCCGGACATCATGATCGCACCGATCGATAGAATAGAGTCTTTCTCTTCATCGAGTCCGGTAAGTTTGATGTCTATTACCACATAATTTGCGTGTGTAATCGCCATGTTCTCGTCTATACCCGCCTGGTTCCGTTTTTTCAATCTTCCCGTCATGACAATACCGACTTAAGCGGCTCATAACGCTCACTGATCGAATCCTGCAGCTTCTTTATTAGATTGAAGGCCTCCTTAATCGTCTTTTTCTGAAGACTTGTGAGGCTGTCGGGACTGATAAAGTTGTCGGGCTCCTGCCCAATACTCAGCTGCTCGAACTGGTGCTGGATCCTGAGCAGCATGATGAATTCAAAGGCATGGGCAATCTCCTCACCGTATTCGGCAACATCGTCGTTGCGCTCCTTGAGGGCGTCCAGCCGTTCCAAAGTAGATGTTTCTCTTATCCCTGCTTCAAGGGCGAAGACGCGAACGATACCCACGATTGGAGCGAGGCCTTTGACCTTAAGATCCAGCTTGTCTTTATGCTCACCGCTTTTTTCGACGACAACCGATTTTAAGAACCCGAGCGGCGGCTTATTTCTTGCAGCCAGGTCTGCAATGTACTCCACGAAAGACGTCTGTCCCCTAAGCATCACTCCCAAGTAATCCCTGAGCTGGTCGGCAAGTGAGAAATCACCGCCCACACCCCGAAAGTCGAGAAAGGTGAGAGAGTTAAGCCCTACCTCTCCGAGCTCAATGTCCGGGGCCGCGACCCAGTCCGAAAAATATGTCTTCCAGGCCGAGAGAGACCGACACCATCGCGGATTGCTCGCCATGTGGGCGTCGGGACAGAACGGATAGCCACACTGGGCAAGGCTGTCTCTAACAAAGGCGGCGAATGCTGAATAATACTTCTTCGCCTCATCCGCCTCATACGTTGTCGCGGGGTCTGCAAAGATGATAGCGTTGTCCTGGTCGGTCTTGAAAGCTTGTTCCTTGCGACCCTCGCTGCCGAAGGCGACCCAGCAATATTGAAGAGGCGGCCTGCCGAAACGTTTCTCAGCCATCTCGAGGATCTTTCTCACAAGACGATCGCTTATCTCAGAAATGATCCTCGTGATATTGCTGGCGCGTGCGCCCTGTTTCAGCAGGATGCCGACGACGGTATAAAGCCGTTTAGACAACGCCGCAAGCCCTTCGATGTCCTGCTGGCTCTCGATATCCTTGGCAACAAGCAGAGGAGACGTCCCCTGCAGCACCATCAGATCGTGGTTTGTAACAATGCCCGCCAAAGCGCCGTCCGACACAACAATGAGATGGTGCACATTGTACTTGATCATCTTTAGGACAGCTTCAAAGCAATAGTCCCTGGCATCGATTCTCATGAGAGGATAGCTCATGATGTTCATGACAGGCTCATTAACATCCCTTCCCCTGGCAACTACCTTTCCCCTCATGTCCCTGTCGGTGACGATGCCCACCGGCTTGTGCTCATCATCTTCAAGGATCATGGAACTGATCTTGTTGGCGCACATAAGGCCGGCAGCCTCCCTTATGGATATCCTCTGAGGGGCCGTAAGCAACTCCTTGTTCACAACCTCTCCTACAGCGGTCGAAAAAAGGAGCCGGTCTCCGCAGCCTGAAAAAAGGAGGCTCCTCCCGTGCATCTCCTGAAAGGTCTTGTCAATGTATATATTAAGAAAGGATTTTAGAAAGAATTCCCTGACCGCGTCGTTACTGTCGAGAAGATCGCGCACAGTCTCTCTCTTGATGGTATAGCAGGTCGTGTCCTCGACGGTAACCACATAGGCCCGTGACTTGTCGCCGCCGAAAAGGGAAAGATACCCGAAAAGATCCCCTTGTCCCCGGAATTCGATGATTGTGTCTTCACCGCCCGCCGATCGCCTGAATACCTTTACCCCACCCTTTTTTATGACATACAGATACCTGCTGGCAGGCCCGCCTTGTCTAAGAATTGTAGTACCCTTCGGAAAGAATTCCATGGACATGCCGACAGCAAGATGGGAAAGCGCCGGTTCATCCAGGAACTGAAATGGCGGTACGTGTTTAAGAAACTCGACAACGTCCTCTATTATCATTTCATCTTCACCTACAAGCAGATGAGCAATTCCGGTGCCCGGACAAAATGGTCAGACCGCCACCCCATCGCCATGCTTTTGATATGAAAGCGAAATATACCCCAGATAGCACTGTTCTGCTCGTCCCTGAAATCAAGATCTACATGTGAACTAAAGTTACATGCGCTACATAAAGTAGCGCTATAAATGCTACCTTACCGTTCATCATTGCTTAGGCATAACTATTATTATTTGGCAGGCAGACAGAAAAAACAGACAGGCACTAAATTACGTGGAAATTTAAAGTGTCTTAATGTATAATTATTACTTATGAACCTATTAGCATGCTGGAATGGCATCCATTATTAAGGTTAACAGGGCACTGAGGCATTCAGTGCCAGTGATAAGAAGGGGGACAAAGTAAATGGCTAAAGGTATTTATATCGCAAGTGCAGAGCCGAGGGTCGATAAGATTATCGTTGTCCTCGGCATGATGGAACTTCTCTGGAACCAGGCCCAGAGAGTCGGTTTTTTTAAACCTATCATCCAGGAGGCAGTGGGGCCCGATCCGACGATTCATCTTATCAAGAGTCGTTATGCCATGAAGTTTCCTTATGACTCTTTATACGGATGTACCCTTGACGAAGCAAAGAATTTGATTGCGGCCGGCCAGGAAGACGAACTGCTGAAGAAAATTATAGAGAAGTATAAGGCCCTTGAGGCGGAATGCGACATAGTACTCTGCTGTGGATCCGACTATCGAAACTCTGTCGCTCCCGTAGAGTTCGACTTTAACGCAAATGTTGCCAATAATCTGGGATGCATGCTGATTCCCGTAGTGAAAGGGCACGGCCGATCCATGGTGATGCTTAGTGAGGCTGTGGCCGGAGAGGTCGATGCGCTGGAAAAAAAGAATTGCGACATCTTCGCAGTAGTAGTAAACAGGGTAAATCCCAACCTGATGGTCGATGCAGCCGTGCGCCTAAGGAATATCCTGCCGCACGGGATTCCGGTCTTTGCGCTCGTTGAGAACGAAGCTCTCTGGAAGCCCACGGTCTGCGAGATCGCCGAAGAACTCAATGCCTCTTTCCTGAGCGGACAAGAATCCTGTCTCAAGCGCGATGTCACCGATTTCAAGGTCGCTGCCATGCGACTTGCAAACTTCCTCGATCACATCAACGAGGGGACCATGGTCATCGTGCCCGGTGACCGCGACGATATAACTATCGGCAGCATCCTTGCCGACGCTTCCTCAACCTATCCGAGGATCGGAGGAATCATACTCACAGGCGGGTTCAAGCCCTCCCCGCAGGTCCAGAAACTTATCGACGGCTTTGCCAAGGATGTCGTTCCAATCCTTTTGGTAGACGCAGACACCTTCAGCACCACAGTAAAGATCAGTTCGGCAACCGGCACCCTGGACCCCGACAACGCGCGCAAGATTGAAACAGCCCTCGGTATCTTCGAGTCGGCCGTCAGCAGCAAAGAAATCATGGACCGTCTCAATGTCACCCGCTCAAACCGCTTAACCCCGCTGATGTTCGAATACGACCTGATCCAGCGCGCAAAGGCAAAGCGCCAACACATCGTTATGCCCGAAGGCGAAGAGCCCCGCATCCTCCAGGCATGCGAACTGTTGCTGCTGCGCGACGTCGTCGACATAACGCTGCTCGGGAATACCAAAAAAATAAAACAGAAAATCACCGAACTCGGGCTGAGGCTCGATAAGGCGTGCATAATTGACCCCTCAACATCAGAGTTGCGCAAGGATTATGCCGAGGTCTATTACGAACTCAGAAAGAGCAAAGGAATAACAAAGGAAGTCGCATACGACGTAATGGCCGACCCCAGCTACTTCGGTACGATGATGGTATACAAAGGACAGGCTGACGGCATGGTGTCAGGTTCGATCAACACCACTGCCCACACAATCCGCCCCGCCCTAGAATTCATCAAGACGAAACCCGGCACATCAATCGTATCGAGTGTATTCCTCATGTGTCTGTCAGACCGTGTCCTCGTTTTCGGAGACTGCGCAGTAAACCCCAACCCTGATGAAAAACAGCTTGCGGAGATAGCCATCAACTCCGCCGAAACTGCAGCGGCATTTGGCATCGATCCTATGATAGCCATGCTTTCATACTCCACCGGCGAGTCCGGGAAAGGCAGGGATGTTGACAAGGTCCGCGAAGCGACCCGCATCGCGAAAGAGCTGAGGCCCGACCTTAAGATCGAAGGCCCGCTGCAGTTCGACGCGGCCATCGACTCATCTGTCGCAAAGATCAAACTTCCCGACGGCGAGGTTGCAGGCCACGCCGTTGCAGGACACGCCACTGTCTTCATATTCCCTGACCTGAATACTGGCAACACTACATATAAAGCCGTTCAGCGTTCGGCAAATGCCGTAGCGATAGGGCCGGTCCTTCAGGGTCTCAACAAACCGGTAAACGACCTCAGCAGAGGCTGCACCGTGGCAGATATCCTCAATACCGTCACCATAACCGCTATCCAGGCGCAGGGATCAAGCAAAAGGGGTGTTTAATGAAAGTAATGGTATTAAATGCGGGAAGCTCTTCGATAAAATATCAGATTTTCGACATAAAAAACAGCTCGGTCCTGATCAGTGGTCTGCTGGAACAGATCGGCGAGGAAACTAGCCGCCTTAAATACAAATGGCTGAACGGAAACGGCGAGACCAGGGACGCGGTTGAGGAAGGCCGCGTCGCCGACCACGCTGAAGGCCTAAAGCTCATCCTCGACATAACCCTGAAGCTCGGAATTATTAACGACCTCACCGAGCTTGCCGGTATCGGCCATCGCGTCGTTCATGGCGGCGAGGCATTTTGGAAGCCGACCCTCATCGTCGACAAGGTTATAGATGCCATCAGCGGTATGATACCCCTTGCTCCGCTCCACAACCCGGCAAACCTCACGGGGATAGAAGTTTCAAGACGTCTCTGCCCCTCTGTACCGCAGGTTGCGGTCTTTGACACCGCATTCCACCAGACTATGCCGCCTCATGCTTATCACTATGCGCTGCCCTACGACTTTTACAAGAGGTTGAGAGTCCGCAGATACGGGTTCCACGGCACTTCGCACTGTTATGTAGCAAAGCAGTGTGCTCTCTATCTCGGCAAACCGCTGAGTTCGTGCAATCTGATCACCCTCCATCTCGGCAACGGCACAAGCACAGCGGCCATCAAAGACGGTGAAAGCATAGACACCTCGATGGGAATGACGCCCCTTGAAGGCCTTGTTATGGGTACCCGCTGCGGCGACCTCGATCCCGCTATCCCATTCTATCTTGCCAGGTCAACCGGCAAATCATTCAATGAAATCGAAACAATTTTCAACAAAGAGAGCGGTCTCAAGGGAATCTGCGGATATAACGATATGCGCGAGGTCGAGCGTCTGGCAGCAGGCGGCAATGCACCGGCTAAACTCGCAATAAAAATGTTCTGCTACCGCATCAAAAAATACATCGGCGCCTATTATGCGGCAATCGGCAGCCTCGATGCCATTATCTTCACAGGTGGTATCGGCGAAAACTCAGATGTCATCAGGAAAGAGTCTTGCGCCGGTCTCGAAGGTCTAGGCATCGCTATCGATGAGATGAAAAACAATGTCCGGGCAAGAAAGATTACGGACATCTCCGCACATTCATCGAAGATCAAAGTTATTATTGTTCCGACCAACGAAGAACTCGAGATAGCGCAACAGACCGTCGAGTGCATAAAGACATCAGCGGGTAAATAAGGATTGTTCGCAGGGGCGATCGACCGTTCGCCCCTACTTCTTGATCCCCCACCGCTTCCTCTTTTCCCAAAGGGCTTTTCTCGTTATCCCAAGCATGTCCGCAAGCTGTTGTTCGCCGTGGGACGACTGATGTTTCAGGATGAATTCCTTTGTATAGTCCTCTATTGAAAGGGCATCTCCGTTTGACCCGTTGGAAACAGGAATAGCCACAGCGGCATTCGCGCTGCGAAGTTCTACCGGGAGGTGAGAAGGTTGCAGCACCTCGCCTTCGGCAAGAAGCACGGCACGTTCGATGATGTTCTGCAACTCCCTGACATTGCCGGGCCATCCGTACTCTATGAGAAGCTCTTTAGCCCTGGCGTCGATGGATCTGAGGGGTTTGCCTATCTCTCTGGCATAGCGATCGAGAAAGGTTGCCATTAGGATGGGGATGTCCTCTTTTCTTTCCCTAAGAGGCGGTATCTTGAGGGTGACCACATTCAGCCGGTAATAAAGGTCTTCCCTGAACCTTCCCTCCCTGACCTCCTTCACGATGTCCTTGTTCGTAGCCGCTACGAACCGTATATCGATCTTTCGGGTCTGTATGCTTCCGAGGGGCCTTATCTCGCGGTCGTCCATCACCCGCAACAGCTTTGCCTGGAGCGGCTGGCCCAAGTCACCGATTTCATCGAGAAAAAGCGTTCCGCCGTCAGCCGCCTCGAAAAGGCCTTTTTTAGGCGCAGCCGCACCGGTAAAGGCGCCGCGTTCATATCCGAAGAATTCGGTCTCGAGAAGCGTCTCCGGAATTGCGCTGCAATTGATCGGAATGAACGGCCCTTTGCGGCGCGGGCTGCCTGAATGAACAGCCCTGGCGAACAATTCCTTGCCTGTGCCGGTCTCGCCCACCACAAGTACATTGCTCCGCGAGTCGGCAACCTTCTTCACATCGACGATCAGTCTCTTCATGATACCGCTGTCGCCAAGTATCCGGGTGAAATCGAGTTTTTTCGGGGGTTCACAGCTGATTGCCGCAGGATCAGCAACCGGCTTTTCCTGAAGCGCTTTTCTTATGCTCTGGATGGCCTCATCATACATCAGAGGCTTAAGCAGATAGTCGGAGGAGCCGCCCTTGATGGCCTTGAGTGCACTATCGAGAGTGGCATTGGCCGTCATAATGATAAATCTTTTGCCGGGGTCTCTGTCCTTGATAGATCTCAGGAACTCGATGCCGTCCATCCCCGGCAGTGTCAGTTCAGAAAGGACCAGGTCATAAGACAGCTCTTCGAGCAGCTTCATGGCGGCCTCGGCATTGCCGGTGCAATCGGCTTCGTAACCTTCCTTGAGGAATACCCTCTTCAGTGCCTCGCAATTCTTTTCATCGGGATCGACGATCAGTAGGCGTAGTATCATATTCCCCTTCAAAGTTCCAGAACTACCCTGGCGCTGTCCTCATCTTCATGGACCACTCTGAACCCAAGCTTTGTGGACAACCCCATCATATAAAAATTTATCTTAAGGACCTCCATCCATATCCTCTTGATCCCCAGATCGCGGGCGATATTGATACAACGGCTGCAGAGACTCTTGCCCACCCCCAGTCCCTGCCAGGGGTCTCCCACCATCACGGCCATCTCGGCATTATCGAGGTCCGGCTGCCTGATGAGACGCGCATCGCCGACGATCCGGTCCCTGCCGTCTTTTGAAGTAACACATACAAAGGCGATTTCCCTGTCGTAATCGATCTGGCAATACTTTACAAGCTGTTCATGGCGGAGTTCTATAATGCGCTGAAAAAATCTCATGCTGATGGTCGCCTCGGAAAAGCTCTTGAAGAGTTCGTCGATAAGAGGCTCATCCTCGGGCCTGATAGGTCTTATGAGAGCGAGAGTACCGTCTTTCAGCACCCATTCCGTAGTATAGTGGACAGGATAAGGGCAGATCGACAGATGGGGCGGACAGAATTCACCCTTGAAATCCATGAGCCCCTCAAGTATGTTCTCCTCGAGCAAGATGCCGCCGTCGAAAGCGAACCCTTCTTCCTTGCCGGAGATAAAAAAGGGATTGATGTCGATCTCGTTTATCTGCGGAAAATCGACAACAAGCTGCGAAAGGCGGACAACGACCTCTTCCAGATGCCTCACTGTGTCGGCGTATGCAGGCTGCTTATAAAGATAGTTTCCGATCTTCGTCTCCTGCATCACCCTTTTTACAAGGGTCTGATTCAGCGGGGGCAGACCGATAGAATAATCCTCAATAGCCTCCAGCAGATCTCCCCCGGTGCCGAATATTATTACCGATCCGAAGGTGGGGTCCTTCTTGGAGCCGAGCACCAGTTCGTGCCCATGCCTTATGATCATAGGCTGGATGACGACATGCGCCTGGGTGTCACCTCTCGATACCGCAATCTCTTTCAGGACCCTGAAGGCCTCCTCTACAGCTTCCCTGTCCTTGAGATTAAGTATGACCCCCCCCGTCTTGAGCTTATGAAATATCTTCGGGGTATCGATCTTGAGCACTACCGGATAGCCGATCTCATCTGCGGCCTTCACGACATCTTCCACCTTGTCGGCCCTTATGGTAGGGATAACAGGGATGCCGTAGGCGAGCAATATTTCCCTCACCTCATAAAAATTCAGTACCACTCTCTTCTCGTCGGATGCTGTGCGCAGGATCTCCCGGGCGCGTTTTTTGTTCGGCGTGAAATCCTTCAGGAGGGCCTCGGGTGTCTCCAGAAGCAGTTTGAGGTTCAGGTCGTAACGGTACATATATATAAAAGCCTTTACCGCCTGCTCCGGCGTGACGAACGTCGGGACACCCCTGTTCTCGATCAGAGCCCTTGCTTCATTCACCTGGGCGACACCCAACCAAGTCGTTAATAAAGGCTTATAATGATGCTCCTTTGCTGCATCAGCAACAGCTTCAGCGGTCTCCCTAGGTTTGGTGCCGAGAGAAGGAGAGAAGATGACAAGCACGCCGTCTACCTGAGGGTCTTTCATGCAAACCCGAACCGCTGTCTTGAAATCTGACGGAGAGGCGTCGGAGAGTAGATCGACAGGGTTTTTCGCCCTCTTTTTCGGAACGCTATCCTTAATGTCCTCAATGGCTTCAGGGCTCAGCCGGGCCAGTTCACCGTTTAATTTCAAAAGAGTGTCGACCGCGATGACCGCAGGCGCGCCCGAGTTAGAAACGATTGCGAGGCGCATGCCTCTGGGACGGCGCTGTTTTGAGATAGTCTCGGCAAGATAAAAGAGATCAAGCA